>JAAXGO010000191.1 GCA_012267425.1 Rhodothermales bacterium | reverse complement strand
CTTCTTGGGCGTCGTCGTGTAGACTCGAGTACACACGCCCCGCCGCTGGGGGTTACCGTGCAGCGCCGCTGCCTTCGTCTTGCGGACTTTCGGATGACGGCCCTTGCGGACCAACTGCTGAATCGTGGGCATTCGATCTGTCGGATACGAGTGATTGCTATTTCTGTTGCAGCCTTACAGTATACTGGTTCAACGCATCAAGCTGCAAATGTATCAGTCAAGATCCCGTTAATTACGTGCGAACTCCGAAAAATTCGTGAGAAAATGCCTTCAATAAAAGATCAAGTAGTATATATCACTTACTCACTTTGTTCAATCACGTTAATTTCTACAGCTGGCGGCGTGACTTCCTGCAGCTGTCCGTTGCCGGCCGGCTGTGTGTCGTCGGATGGCTGCTGAGATCCCTGCATGTAATCGTACGAGATATACTCGCCATGCGGCCGCTCGCCAAGGATGGCGACGAGCTCTTTCGGCCCAAGCACCTCGCGTTTCAACAGCTCACGCGCCAGTTCCTCGAGCTTGTCGTGCTTTTCCGTCAGCAGCACGAAAGCCCGTTGCCGTACGTTGTCGATGATATCTTTAACTTCGGCGTCGATGAGCTGCGCCAGGTTATCCGAGTACGGCTTCTCGAATACTGGGCCTTGCCGTCGCTGGCGTGCGACATTAAAGCTTACGTGGCCGACACGCTCGCTCATCCCGAAATCCACCACCATCGCGTATGCCGTTTGCGTGATGCGTTCCAGATCATTTTGGGCGCCTGTTGACAGCTGCCCGAAAATGATCTCTTCCGCCACGCGCCCACCGAGCATCATCGTCATTTGGTCCAAAAAGGCATCTTTCGTCGTGATGTACCGCTCGTCGGGTAGCGACTGTGCGTATCCTAGTGCAGCCAAGCCGCGCGGCACAATGGACACCTTGATGACCGGATCGGTGTGTTTTAGGTACCACCCTATAATCGCGTGACCGGCTTCGTGGTAGGCAACGATCCGCTTTTCTTCCGGCTTGATGAGCTTGTTCCTTTTCTCCAGACCGGCAATGACGCGATCGATCGCTTTTTCGAAATCGATCATCGCGATCGCCTCCTTGTCGAGACGCGCAGCCAAGAGCGCCGCTTCGTTGCACACATTCGCGATCTCGGCCCCAGCAAAACCCGGCGTCTGACTGGCGAGAACGTCGTGATCGACGCTCGCGTCCAGAAGGAGATTGCGCGTATGCACCCTGAAAATCGCTGCGCGCTCCAGCCGGTCCGGACGATCGATGAGAATCTGGCGATCGAATCGCCCGGGTCGCAGCAGCGCGTTGTCGAGCACGTCCGGGCGGTTCGTGGCCGCCATGATGATGACGCCCTTATCGGTATTAAAACCGTCCATTTCGACGAGAAGTTGGTTGAGCGTGTTTTCGCGTTCATCATTGGCTCCCATCATCATGCCGCGTCCGCGACTGCGGCCGATCGCGTCGATCTCGTCAATAAACACGATGCACGGCGCCTTTTCCTTCGCCTGTTTAAAGAGGTCGCGCACGCGCGCAGCACCAACGCCGACGAACATCTCAACGAATTCGCTCCCTGACAGGGAAAAAAACGGCGCACCCGCCTCGCCGGCAACGGCCTTGCCGAGAAGCGTCTTGCCCGTTCCCGGCGGTCCAACAAGCAGAACACCCTTCGGCAGCTTGCCGCCGAGGCGGGTGAACTTCTTCGGGTTCTGCAGGAAATCGACCACTTCTGCCACTTCGCTTTTGGCTTCGTCAAGACCAGCGACGTCATTGAAAGTGATCTGCTGATCCCCCATCGCATCGAACAGGACCGCCTTGTTCTTGCCGATATTGAGGACCTGCGAGCCCGGATTCATCCGGCGCAGCATGAAGACCCACAGTGCGAGGATGATTGCCAGCGGCAGAATCCACGTAAGGACGCCGCCGAACCAGTTCTCGTTGTAAGCAGCATCGAAGCTGACGGCTGATTCGCCCTCCTGCTCCGCCCGTGCATTGTACTCGGTTAGAAATGCGACAAGATCATGCCTTGCCGTTTTCGTGGTCGTAAACACCCTTCGTCGCGCGTCTGCCACTGCACCATCACCGAGAACGTCCTCTGGAAGCACTCCCTCTGCTCTGGCCGCGCGCTCGGTGAACTCGCCCTCTACGCGCTTGTCGTCGATAATGCGGACCTTATCGACATATCCCTTTTCGACATATTCCAGAAACGTGCTGTATTCTATTGACGTCGTCTCCGCGCTTTGCCAGAACAGAACGATATGGGTGAGCAGAATGCCGAAGACGATCATGTAGAACCACACCGACAGCCGGGGACGACGTTGCTCCGGTTGCCGAATTCGCTCCGGTCGCTCCTCACGCTGTTGCCGACTCGCCTCAGGCCGCTTTTCACCCCGATTCCGACCCGCGTCGTTGCGCTCGTCGTCGGACATGCATGTCACGCCGCGCCGGGCGGCCCCCGCTGTTGAAAGACTCGAAAAACCGTCCGAACGCGTCACATGTTCCGGCTTATTCGTCCTTCATCGATTTGGGGATACGTTGCACGCGGCTGCCTTCAGGAAGCATCGGCCGGTACTGGGCGAGGTACATTTGGGCGTCCTGCATCACCTCAAATAGCCCGAGTCCGACACGGAAGATCTGTTCGTTGTTCTCAACAGCGGTATACACATCCAGGGGATGGCTCCCTTCGGGCAATGCTGCGGCGAAATTGCGCGCAAAGCCGACCGCGTCTTCGTGCCGCGCTTCAGTTCGGAGCAGAATCGTAAAGCCGCCCTCCGACCAGTCGATGAGGCCAAGGCCGGGACTTTTCTTGTCTTCCAGATTCGGCGTAACGAAGGACACCAAAGCACTGCGACGCACGCTCGTCTTCTCGGCATCCTCTTGCGGTTCGTCGGCAGGTCGTTCGGCTACCTCCACCGACTCGGCTGGGGGGATGTGCTGGATACGGGAATCGGCCGGGAGCGCATTGCCGAACGATCTGAGGATCACCTCGGCCTGCTGGCGCATGGTAAACAGGCCCAGGCCGACATAGAATTCCTGCCCATCCTCGATTGGGGTAGCATACACGTCAACGTAAAAGGCCTGATCGGGCAAGCTGAACTGAACACTCCGTGCGAAGCTGATCGCGTCGTTCAGATTGGATTCCGTTCTTACGAGGACCGTATAGCCGCCCTCCGACCAGTCGATGAGGCCAAGTCCCGGGAAGAATGGCGTGGTCTCGCTCTTCGGCGGAGCATCCAATGCGACCGACACCGTGTCTTTGGACACTGCGAGAAGCGAATCATTCACCGGCGCACCGGTTGAGTCGCTCACCGTGGCAAAAAGGCTGTCTGTTTGAGAGACGACCAATGAGTCGGATGCGGCAAACAGGAGCGAATCCTGCCTGACGAGGGCCAGCGAATCCACACGTGCCAACGAATCGGCAACAAACTGGAGCCGATCTTTGCGATCGGTAAGTGCACTTTGCATGGCCGATGCCATCTGCACCTGGCCGTCTTGCGAGTACAGGACTAAGAGGCGTTCGTAGAGTGTCTCCAGATGGGGTGGGATAGGCTCCGGTGGCAAGGGTTCGGATGGCGACGTGACATCTGGCGGATCATCGGGAGAAACGACGTCATCGTATACGCGTGGACCGGACTTTGGCGGCGACTCGGTAAACAGGTCGGTTGAGTAAAGAACCGAATCGGGTATGGATAGCGGCAAAACAGCGAAGAGATCCAAACTGTCGCGCACGGCCCATTCCATGTAGATGTTGCCTGCCGCCATCAGGGCACGCGGAGCGACGCTCGTCGTCGGAAACTGCAGGGCAATTTCGATCATGTCGTCGAGGGACGATGCCAACAATCCATCCTTCCACGTTGCCAGTGTTGCGTCGTACGCTGCCTCGGCCAATGTAAGCGAGTCCGGCGGCGGCTCGAAATTGGATTCTATCCCCAGGCGCTCGTAGACCTGCCCGGAAAAATCCGAGGCCGGATAGAGCTCGATGACTGTTCGATAAAGCCGTTCTGCTCCAACCTGGTCACCCAGTGCGCGCTGCGCCTCGGCGAGTGCATAGTATGCACGCGGCACCACCGGATGGTCGGCATCTTCCTCGATGACCATCCGGTACCATGCCGCCGCGGAATCGGGCATGTTCATTGACAGAAACAGCACGTTGGCTAGCTCGTAGCGGGCAACTGCACGGTCGGAGAGGACGGTGCTGCGGCTTTCATCATCCCGCGGCACCTCGGAGACATCCACCTTGGGCAAGCTGTCGTCCAGGTCCTCGACGTCCTCTGCCAGGCCCTCAATACCGAGGTCGTCATCGATTCCGATGTTCTCGATCGCATCGATACGGCGCCAGTTCGGTGCAAGCGGCCGGTCACCCCACTCGAGGGCAAAATCAGCCGCCGCTTGCTGCATACGGACCTGGTCGCGGTGAAACAGAAAACCCGCATCTTGACCCGCGTTGCCGATGTCCTTACCGTCTGGAGTGCGCCCTCCGCCTGACCCGTTGAATCCACCGCGGCCCTGGAATCCCGCCTCCGCCCTGCGCCGTGCATCTTCGCGGCGCTGCATCTTCCGCTCTTCGGCCAACTGTTCGCGCAGGTCCAGCACGAAAGCGTCGAACGCGCTATCGCTCAGGCTTCCCAGGTACAACAACGAGTCCATATGAGAAATGCGGTCCATCACATCCGCAAACCCTCTGAACACGCGCTCCTGTTCGGCCTCGTCGGTGATTGCGCCCGGGGCGAAGGACCGTTCGCGACCTCCCACTTGAGAGGACGCGTTCCTGGACGAGGGGAGTCTGGTTTTCGCCGTGTCGAAGTGCGCGGCAGCAGTTAAGAAATCCAGCGCGATGTCACGGTTGAACTCTCCGAGCGAGTAGTGGACGTGGCCGTACACCGCAGATCCGGCAGCGGTCCGGTCGTACAGCAGCTCGTCGTACACGTCCAGCGCGTCGTCAAAGTACCCAAGCGCATACAATATGCGGCCGTGCAGATAGCCTAGCTCGCCGCGGTAATCGTAGTTCTTGTCGTCCCGCACCATCCGTCTGAGCCGCACCATGGCCTGGTCGGGATCCACGTGGTCGCTCAGAACGCGCGTCGCGTTGAATTGCGCAGCATATGACAGCTCAAAGAACGGTCTGTAGTCCTGGACACGGTCGTACGACACAACGGCATCCTCATACCGCCCCAACTCTTCGTAGACCTGACCCAATAAAAACTGTGCGCGGGAGGCTAGATCCGAGTCCCGGGCGGATTCAAGGCCGAGTCCAAGCTCCTCGGCCGCTTGCTCCCAGCTCTCGCGCTGGACGTGGAGATCCGCCAGGGCGAGGCGCATCATAGATTTCCACCTTTCGCCGAGATCTTCGCGCTCGAGCGTAGCCTGCAAGAAAGTGAAGGCCTCATCAAACTGCCCGCTACCGATCAACGTGCGTCCGAGCCAGAATCTTGCCTCGTCATGCAATTCCGATTCTATCTCGAGTATCTCTTCAAATTTCTTCTGCGCGCCGACGTAGTTCCCAGTGAAGAACCACGCCTGCCCGATGACAAGCATCGCATCGTCCACCCATTTCGAGTCTGGGTACTTACGCAGGATATCCGCGCTTTTTTTTACTGCATCCTCGAAGGACAGACCCCGCGCGGAACTACGGCCAGGAGAATCGAAGAGTCCGAGAAATACATCTCGGTCGATCGGCTCCCTTGCCCTCGCCTCGTTGAAGCGCTCCATACTTTCTTCGAGTGCCTTTTCCGCATTGTAAAACGTATTGTAGTAGGCGGAAAAATTGTCTGCCCTCTGGCTGATGAACGAGCTGCGCCCGCAACCGAGCGAACAAAGCAGCCCGACAATCATCAACACTCTGAGTGAAACCGGTCGAAGCATGAAATCGGTATCCCGTATCTGAGGGCCGCCTCAGTCGATGCGGCTTACCAGGATCATGTTGGTTCTGCCCTTCCTCGGCAGCGGCATTCCGGCGGTCACGACGATCAAGTCACCCCGGCGCACGAGCCCGTTGCTCAAGAGGCTCTGCTGTACGACGCGTACACCTTCGTCCGTGTCGTGCTGAAAGGGAATAGTGAAGGCGGTTGTTCCCCACAGGATGCCTAATTGGCCCACGACGCAGGGTTCGTCGGTAAACGCGTAGATTGGCATGCGGGGCCGGTGGCGTGCAATAGAGCGCGCCGTAGCACCCGAGCCGGTCAGACAGGCGATGGCTGTGGCGCCCACCTGATCTGCAAGTTCGAATGCAGTCGAGCTGACTGCTTCGGTCGTTTCCTCGTCTGCTAGAATTCTCCTGTGGAGCGCGGGAAGGCCGCGGTGCGACGTTGGCAGCAAATCCCAATGCTCTTCTGCGGACGTGATGATCTGCGACATCGCCTCGACAACCGCGGCCGGATGACGCCCCACGGCGGTTTCGCCTGACAGCATGACCGCGTCCGTACCGTCTAGGACGGCGTTCGCAACGTCGCTCGCTTCAGCCCGCGTAGGCACCAGGTTGTCGATCATGCTCTCGATCATCTGCGTGGCCGTAATGACGGGCTTGCCGGCTTCGAGGCACTTGTGAATGATCGTTTTCTGGGCCCACGGCACATCTTCCATCGGCATTTCTATTCCCAAATCGCCGCGAGCGACCATGATGCCATCCGAGACGGCCAAAATGGCGTCAATAGCGGAAACGGCCTCCGGCTTTTCGATTTTTGCGATGATGTTGGCTCGGTGTCCGGCTGAGACGATGCGGCGCCTCAAATAAACGACGTCGCTCTCGTCACGCACGAACGACAACGCGACGAAATCGACTCCGATCTCGATGCCCACCTCCAGATCGATCAGGTCCTTCCTCGTGAGTGCGGGCCCCGTCGTCCTGACTCGCGGCAGATTTACACCCTTGGACGACCGCAACTCACCACCGACGATTACTTCTGCCACCACGTCGCTTCCGCGTGATTCGACCGCACGGAGCTCGAGGAGGCCGTTGTCAATGAGAATGCGTCCTCCTATTGCTACGTCGTCAGCAAGGGCATCGTAGCTGATGTGGACGGTATCCGCGGTGCTTTGGTCCGCCTCCTTCGGCGTAAGCACCACAATGCTGCCTTCCTGGAGCAAGACGGACCCGCCGGCGATACGTCCTACTCGGATACGAGGACCCTGCAGATCCTGCAATAGCGAGACCTGCCGGCCCTGCCGCCGCCCTTCTTCTCGTACCCAAGCCGCAGCCTGGCGATGAGCGTCGTGCGTGCCATGCGAGAAATTGAGCCGAGCGACGTCCGTGCCCGCCGCAATCAAATCGGCAATCGTCGCCCTGTTACACGACGACGGTCCGATCGTGGAGATGATCTTCGTGTGCCGTGTCCGCAGCCGCATTGAAGTTTGAATGCCAATCCGGAGCCAAATGGAGACTTCGCCCGTAGCCCTTGCTCTTCCCGCTTCTCAACGAAAGAGGCAATCGTTAGTTTACATGCGCCTAAACAACTGCCATATTCCGCCCAACCCCACAAAGCCGTGATCCGACTACGCACGCTGACCCTACTTTCCGCACTGACCATTTTCTCGGCAAACGCCACGCTGGCACAGCATGATCGCACGATTCGGTTTCCGGATACGGACAGATACCTCACTCTCGTGTGTGACCTTCATATGCATACTGTCTTTTCCGACGGAAAGGTGTGGCCGAATATCCGAGTGGAAGAAGCTCAACGCGACGGACTGGACGCGATTGCCGTCACCGACCACCTCGAATACCAGCCGCACGTGCGCGATATTCCCCATCCCGACCGCAACCGCGCCTACGACATCGCCCGGTCGGTCTCTGCCGGCAATCCGATCGTTATCAGCGGCTCCGAAGTCACGCGCGCGATGCCGATTGGACACGCAAATGCCATTTTTCTGACTGACACCAACCGGCTGCTTCTTGATGACCCGCTGGAGGTATTTCGCGAGGCCAAGCGACAGGGAGCATTCATCTTCCTGAACCACCCTCAGTGGACTGCACAGCGTCCGAGCGGCATCGCGGCACTGACGGATGAGCATCGGATTCTGATCAGCGAGGACGCGCTACACGGCATTGAGGTGGTCAACGATTTGACGTATTCTGACGAGGCGCTACAAATCGCACTGAATCATGACCTTGCCATATTAGGCACTTCGGACATCCACGGCCTCATTGACTGGCAATTCGACATTCCGCAGGGCGGACATCGGCCCGTCACACTTGTGTTCGCCGAGGAGCGCTCCGAACAGGCGATCAAACGGGCTCTCTTCGATCGCCGTACGGTGGCCTGGTTCGACAACACGATCATCGGACGGGAGAAGGAAATTGTGCCGCTTATCTACGCGTCAATTTCGATCGCCAACGCCTCCTACATGCGACGTTCATCGGTCCTGGAAGTGATCCTCGACAACAGAAGCGATGTCAACTTCCTTCTCCGAAATAAGACAGAGTTCACGTTTCACGACGCGGCGGACCTCGTGGAGATCGCACCCAACACGCACACGATGCTCCAAGTGAAGACCCGCGAACACCTGGATGCAATCAGCCTCACGTTCGAGGTTCTCAACGCCGTCACGGCACCCGGCGTTCACGCCGATGTGACGCTAACTGCCCCGATCATACCCACGGACCAGTAACGGCAAGTGTCAGGCCGTCGTGCTGGATATTGACGAAGAGCGTCGAGCCGTCCGGCGAAAACGTCACGCCGGCCAGTTCCGATTCGCTGACCGCATTGCGGGCGACCTTGTAGATTCCGCCCTCAGGCGTGATCCCGACCAGAAACTGCTCACCGGAGCCGTCCTCACAGACGACGACGTCACCCCACGGAGTGACGGTGAGATTGTCTGCATTGTCGATAAGGCCGGGATCATTCGGCTCGACGAATAGCGAAAGTCCGTCCGGCCCAAGCCGCCAGATCTGGCCCCGTTTGGCTTTGCCGCCGCTCGTACAAGCGAAGTATACCGCGTCGTTGCCGTACCACATTCCCTCCCCACGTGCGAAGCGTGCTGCACCATTCTCGTAGCCGATGTACCGGAGGTTATCTTCGGGCGACTCGACCCATGTCAATCCAGCGCACCCGCATCACGTGTCCCACTTCCACTGCCGGTTCGTCCCAGTTGCGCGTGTCGAGGCTCGCTCTACCTTCGACTGCGAGCGCCTGCAACCTGCCTCCTCTGGCAAGCTGTCCCGGCACGGAAGGAATAAACCGGTAGATGAGCGAATCGTCGCGGTCTTCAGTCT
>JAAXGO010000190.1 GCA_012267425.1 Rhodothermales bacterium | reverse complement strand
GAGAGCCGAGGCGGTGGACGAAGATGAGGACGAGCGCTACGGTGAGGAAGCTCGTGGAGACGAGCTGCCGGAGGAGCTCAGGCGGCGCGAGGACCGGTTGGCGGCAATGCGGGAGGTGAAGGCACGCTTGGAAGCCAGACAGAGAGCAGCGGACGACGCACGGGACCGGCGCAGGTGCTGGCAGACGCGGGCTATTGCAACGAGCGTGACCTCAAGGAACTGGAGGAGCGGGACATCGACGCGTATGTGGCGGTGGCCCGGGAGGGCAAGGCTGCCCCTAACATTGACAGGGAGAAACATCCTGCAAAAGCCCGCATGGCCGAAAAGCTGGCCAGTGAAGAGGGCCAAAAACGCTACGCACGACGAACATGGCAGGCCGAGGCGCCTATCGGCTGGATCAAGGAGGTGGTGGGCTTTGGCCGTTCTCATCCTCCAATTTGCACCGCCCATGCCCAATACATCCCGTTGTCTTACGTTCTGCAGCGCAAGCTCCTAGCAGCGCCCGCCGGTTTCGGTGCAAACCGTCGCCTCCGTCACTCGCGCTCTCGCAACGCACACAGCCCGAGGTACAGAACCACAGGGATGGTCTTGCGGCGTGCAGGACCCTGAATATCAATGGCCGTCCAGCCGATCGACACTGTCCAGGCCGCAGGGGATATCCAACCGACCCACCACGGTAGGCGGGAAAACAGAAAACGGAAAAGCCGGCCCGCAATCTGCCTCCCGACAATCTTTGCAATGGCACCGAACAGCACCGTCTTGATGAGACCTTGAACGACGGCCATTCCGAAAGCGTCCACCAAGACCGGAACGGCAAATACGCCTGCAGATCTCTTTAGAAACGCTGCTGCCCGCTTCTTTTCGACACCCAAGTCAACGAGCATCTGCTGCTGCTCGTCCGGCGAGAGATCCGCAAAGCGGCGCGTGGCAAAGGTCTCCGCGAGCTCCGCGACCAACTCGCGGTCGGTGGCAAGCGGGCTGAGCCGAATGTCTGTGGCCTTCGCCACGTCGCGGACGATTTCGGCAAACGGGACGCCCGGTTCGTTGCCGAGAGCCTTCCGCGTGAAATACGCAATGTCCGCACTTCCCTGGTAGCGGATTTCTCGCTCAAGCGCTGTGCACAGCGCCGCACGACTGTCTGCGTGGTCTTCGCGTCGAACCGCGTCTACCAAGGTGCCGAGTCGGCCTTTGGATCCCTCCACAATTCCGACAAGGAATTCGTAATCGGCAATCGTAAGCGGATGGAGGAGTTCGTGCATGTGCTTGCCAATTGAAAATACACGGTGTGTGTAACGGGAATTCAGCGCCGGAGTTACGGACGGTCACCACGTCAGCTCGTAGTAGTCGAATTCCGTGTCCCGCATCCAGCCCAGCGATTCGTACAAGCTCTTTGCCACCACGTTGTCTTTTTGTGTTGCCAGTGCAAGGACCTTAGCGCCGGCCTCTCGGGCTCTGGCTGCCGCAGCCTCCATTAGCAAGCGTCCGAAACCCCGGCCCCGCGCCTCGGGCGCAACGTAAAGATCATTGAGGATCCACAGGCGCACCATCCTCACCGACGAAAACGACCTATACAGCTGCGTAAATCCTACGACCTTCCGTGCATCGTCTTGCACGGCAAGGATGATACTGTCACCCAGAGCCAGGCGGTCGTGAAGGAACATGCGGGCGCCGCTCAGATCACTATCTTGACCGTAGAATTGCCGATAGGCATCGAATAGCGGAACAAGATCGTCCAGATCCGCGCTCCCGCAAGGAAAGACGGTCATGGCCATCACTCAATAAATCAGGGGATCGGTTGCAGAAAAGGGAAAGTACGCTGCGGCCCCTTGCGTAGCCCCATCTTATGGATCTCGGGCATTCAAGCGGACTTCTTTTGCACATCACGTCGTTGCCTTCTCGCTTCGGCATCGGTGATCTCGGGCCCGACGCCTACAGGTTCGTGGATGCCTGTGCCCAGGCGGACCAGCACTTTTGGCAAGTGCTTCCGGTCGGTCCCGTCGCATTCAGCCATTCGCCGTATGCGAGTCCGTCTACTTTCGCCGGCAATCCGCTTCTCATCAGTCCCGACCACCTTGTAAGCGACGGGCTGCTTCTGCAGAGTGATCTGACCCACGTACCGGAGTTTGAGGACAATATCGTCGACTTCGAACGCGCGATTCCGTTCAAGCGGCGGTTGTTGCAAGCGGCCTGGGCTCGATACAGAGCTCATGCTCCGCCGTCAATACGGACAGCATTCGACACGTTTCGCCACGACCATGCGCACTGGGTGGACAACTATGCTCTCTTTGCCGCGCTCCGGGAATCCCTCGGAGAACGGCGCTTCGCCGAGTGGCCGCGCAGCCTGGCCCTCCGCAATCCTAACGCGCTACGCACTGCGCACAAACGACATAAGGACACCGTCGTACAGCAGACATTCTGGCAGTTTCTCTTCCAACGGCAGTGGGACCGGCTGCGCGAGTATTGTCGCAACAATGGCGTTTCGGTTGTAGGAGATCTGCCTATGTACGTTGCGCACGACAGCGCAGACGTGTGGAGCCATCCGGATCTCTTCCGTCTCGACGATGCTGCGGAGCCGACCGTCGTCGCGGGTGTGCCGCCCGATTTTTTCAGTGCCACCGGACAGCTGTGGGGCAATCCCGTGTATCGTTGGGATCAAATGGCAAACGAGGGTTATGCATGGTGGACGGCTCGCATAAAGCGGGCGCTCGCACTATTTGACCTGATCCGGCTCGATCATTTTCGGGGATTCGTAGCCTTCTGGGCTGTGCCTGCCGGTGCAGAGACAGCCGAAGGCGGACAGTGGGTTGATGGCGCGGGTGCCGCGCTTTTCAAGCGGCTTACGGAGAGTGTGGGCACGCTCCCAGTAATCGCCGAAAACCTCGGCATCATTACCGACGACGTCACCGCCCTCATGCGGCGATTCGATATTCCGGGTATGCGTGTTTTGCAATTTGCATTTGGACACAATTCCTCTAACGAACACCTGCCGCATCAATACACTCCGCGCGTCGTCGCCTATACCGGCACACATGACAACAATACGCTCTCGGGCTGGTGGGACTACGACACAACTGAATCCGAGCGCGACTTCGCCACGCGCTATCTGCATCTCGACGGCAGGGAATCCCTCCAGTGGCGCAGCATCCGCGTGCTCATGGCTTCCCGCGCCGGTCTGGTGATCTTCCCGGTCCAGGACCTGTTAGAGCTGCCAGCTACCGCACGCATGAACACTCCGGGAACGATAGGCGGAAATTGGGCCTGGCGCCTTCGCCCTGGCGAGCTGGATCGACTTTGTGGTGATGTTGGCATACGGCTCAGGGATCTCACTCGGCTCTACGGGCGTGCCGCGTATCGCTCTCCGCTTTGAAGGAGCGTGTTGTCGACGGGATTCAGCCACGCTGCCTGGTACCAGGAGACCACGCCCCATAGCGGTTCAGACCGCCCGGAGAATCAAGACTTCCACGGGCTCGATGAGCACCTCTGAGTCCGGTACCGGCACGTCGCGATCGGACGTGCACAATGCAACATTCCAGACGTGAGGTCCTTCAGGGAGCCGGTAACGAACGGGTTCTGATCCAGCATTGAAGAGGATGAGGAGTGTCTCGTCACACCCTTCAGAAACGCCCTCAGAGGGAAGCAACAGACCGAACGTTCGGCAGGCGGCGTCCATCCAATCCGTTGTCGACATTTCGCGGCCTTCTGGGTGCCACCAGATTATGTCACGCTGACCGTCTGTGTCGGACTCGCCGGTCATGAACCGCGAACGACGAAGGCCTGAATGTGCTTTCCGTAGTGCAACCGTCTTTTGCACAAATGCGAGAAAGCGTTTGTCTCCGTCGCTTACTTCCCAATGGACCCAGCTCGTTTCGTTATCCTGGCAGTAGGCATTGTTGTTGCCACCCTGCGTCCGAGACAATTCGTCGCCGCCAAGGAGCATGGGGACTCCCTGCGACGTCATCAATGAAGCCAGCATACATCGCCGCAGACGGTCCCTGCATCGACATACGTCGGGATTGGAGGATGGCCCTTCGACTCCGCAGTTGGTACTGTAGTTGGTGTCGGTACCGTCGCGGTTGTGTTCCCCGTTGGCTTGGTTATGCTTGCGCTCATAGCTCACCAAGTCGCTCAAAGTAAAGCCGTCGTGCACCGTAACGAAATTGATTGACGCGGTCGGGCCACGCCTGTGGAACAGGTCACTCGATCCTGCCAAACGCGTTGCGAATTCACCTGCCATGGCATCGTCTGCGCGCCAGAAACGGCGGACGGCATCCCGATACTTGTCGTTCCATTCGCTCCACGGCCACGGAAACCTCCCAAGCTGGTAGCCCCTCGGTCCCAGGTCCCACGGCTCGGCGATAAGCTTGACCCGACTCAGAACCGGATCCTGCGCAATTGCCTGCAGCATTGGTCCCCTCATTTCGACCTCTTCACCCCGACGGGCGAGGGCTGAAGCCAAATCGAATCGGAAGCCATCTACGTGCATTTCGCTGACCCAGTACCGCAGGCTGTCCATAATGAGCTGCAACACAGCGGGTTCGCTGGCATCGAGTGTGTTCCCACAACCCGTCACGTCCTCCAAAAGGTGGACGTTGTCGAGCGTTCCTTTGTAATACGCCCTGTTGTCAATCCCGCGCAACGACAGTGTGGGCCCAAGGTGGTTGCCTTCTCCGGTATGATTGTATACAACGTCTAGAAGGACCTCGAAGCCGTGCTTGTGCAGCGCACGAACCATCGTCTTGAATTCCGACACGGCGTCATGCACCGCATATCGAGGTTCCGGAGCGAAGAATGAAAGCGTGTTGTATCCCCAGTACTGGGCCAGTCCCTCTTGCACAAGACGCTCATCCTGAACGCATGCGTGCACCGGCAAGAGTTCCACGGAGGTCACTCCGAGATCTTTCAGATGTTGTAAGACCGGCTCAGATGCCAGACCCAAGAATGTACCGCGCAGCTCATTCGGCACGTCCGGGTGAAGCATGGTGAGTCCTCGAACGTGTGCCTCATAAATCACCGTCTCACGCCACGGGATCTCCAGCGAGCGGTCATTATCCCAGTCAAATTCTCCCGATACCACCACGCCCAGTGGTGCGAATGAAGCGTTGTCGAGCGTGTCCATCGGATGCTCTTCCATAGAGCGATCGAATCCATAAAGACTTGGATCCCAGGTCAGAGGCCTCCCGATGGCGCGGGCATACGGGTCTAAGAGAACCTTGTTTGCATTGAATAGGTGTCCCATTTTCGGGCGGTATGGGCCCTCAATCCGATACCCGTAGAGTTGCCCGGGTCGCAGGCCACAAACGTATCCATGCCAAATAGGCCCACTCCTTGTCAAAAGCGGAATGTCGCGTGATGTGCCGTCTACATCGAACAGCACAAGGCGCACGCCAGTAGCATGTTGGCTAAATAATGCGAAGTTCACTCCGCCGTCGTCACAAGTCGCACCGAGCGGGAAAGGCCTACCTTCGAGAACGCGAAGTGCCTCCGGCACACCGCCGAATGCAAATCGGTCATCCCGTCCGAGAGGCAGGGTGCAGCCGGATTGCGTAGCTTCCATTCCGTCTACAGGCATCGAGATACTCCTGCGCTAACGCGCACGGAAAAGGCGTATGATAGGACATGGCCAACACTCCGTGTGGCTGTTTGCTCGGCCGGCTATCTCATGATTACTCCTCGGCGCGTAGCTGCTGCAGCCGCCTGATGGCAACATTAGACTGACGGCAGTGATAATGGACTCTGATTTTCCGCACAATTGGTCCCGAGTGTTCATTACGCGGGTTGAGCCATCCGTGGAAGGCGGGCGGTGGCCGATTAAGCGCACAGTGGGAGAAGCGGTAGCCGTCGTTGCGGACGTCGTTGCCGACGGACACGACAAGCTTGCCGTCGAGCTGATACACGGCCCAGAAGGGGGCGTGTATCAGACTACGCGCATGACACTCCGGTACAATGACGAATACGAGGCGGCATTTGTCGTAAATGAGCTGGGACGGTACACGTGGCGCGTGCGTGCGTGGGTAGATCGATTCGGAACGTGGCAGAGCGAATTCAGGCGCCGGGTACAGCACGGCGAAACCGACGAGGTTCTGCGCGTGGAACTCGCAAGCGGCGCCGAACTACTTCGCGAACTTGCCGACGGTGCGGGGGGAGCAAAGCGTGAAGGCCTCCTTCGCTACGCCCGGTCCTTCGAGCGCGGAAACGCAAAGAAAGCGTTGGAAGCCGGGGTCGTGCATCTAGCCCGAGATTGTGACACGCGGAGCGGCGCCGTCACGAGCCTTGCATACCACGCTGATGTCGACCGTGAGCTGGCCCGCTTTGCAGCCTGGTACGAGTTCTTTCCGCGCTCGTGCGGTGACATCGCCGGAGTGCACGCCACGCTCGACGATGCAGCACGCCGCCTGGAAGGCATCCGCGACATGGGTTTCGACATCGTGTACCTTCCGCCCGTCCATCCCATCGGCACGACGTTCCGCAAGGGTAAGGACAACAACCCGGCAGTAAAGCCGGGAGAACCCGGCAGCCCATGGGCCATTGGCAGCCCCGATGGTGGGCACACGAGCGTCCATCCCCGATTAGGGGGCCTTGAGGCGTTCGATAGATTTATCAAAAAAGCGACTGAACTCAAGTTGCACGTCGCGCTGGACATCGCCTTCCAGTGTTCGCCCGACCATCCCTGGGTGAAGGAGCATCCTGAGTGGTTTCGTCACCGCGTCGACGGCACGATCCGGTATGCCGAGAATCCGCCAAAGAAATACCAGGATGTCTACCCCTTAGACTTTTCATGCGGTGATTGGCGCGGCCTGTGGAGTGCGCTCAGAGACGTGTTTCGATTCTGGATCGACCGCGGTGTACGCATATTTCGGGTAGACAACCCGCATACGAAGCCACTGGCCTTTTGGGAATGGTGCCTTGGCAGTTTGCGTGCGGAACACCCCGACCTGATTTTTCTGGCGGAAGCATTCACGCGCCCGAAGACGATGTACCGACTCGCGCAATTGGGCTTTAACAATTCCTACACGTATTTCACTTGGCGCAACACGAAGCATGAGCTACGGTCGTACTTCGAGGAGTTGACGCAGACTCAGATTGTCGAGTTTTTCCGCCCGAATCTTTGGCCCAACACGCCCGATATCCTCCACGACTTCCTCGTTCACGGGGGCCGTTCCGCGCACATCGTCCGCTTCGTTTTGGCAGCCACTCTTTCAAGTGTCTACGGCGTCTATGGTCCTCCGTACGAACACGTGAAAAACGACCAGCATCCGGAACGCGAAGAGTATGCGAACAACGAGAAATACGAGATTCGCGTCTGGAACTGGAACGATCCCACGTCGCTGCAGCCATTGTTCAGGCGTGTCAACCGCATCCGGCGCGAAAACCCGGCCCTTCACAATCTGCGGTCGCTCCGCTTTCTCGACACGGACAACGGCAACATTCTCGCCTACGCCAAACAAGACGGTGCAAACGTCATCATCTGTTTGGTGAACCTCGATCCGTTCGCTGTGCAAGAGAGCGCGATAGATGTTCCCCTTAACGCGTTGGGCATTCCGAGTGACGGGCCATATCAAGTCTATGATCTTCTCGGCGGAGAGCGCATTATTTGGCACGGAGCGCGCCAGCGAGTTCGCTTGGACCCCGGCGTGACACCCGCACGGATCCTCCTCGTGTTGCGCAGGCTGCGCACCGAACGGCAGTTTGATTACTACGCCTAATCACGCCGGTGATTATACACGTGGCGCACGCTAAGCGCGCTGCTACCATGGGGCACGAGCGCGAAACGCGAAGTCTGGCGATGATTCTGGCCGCCCTGTACAACGACGGCAACTTTCTGCGGCCTACTGGTGGACTTCAAAGGGGCCGCGTCCAAGGTGGGAGCCATGTGGCCCGTCATTGACGCCCTGTGCCGATCATCGCCCTTGCCGAAGCAACGGGTGCGGAATTTGGCTGGCTGGGAGGGTCTGGGAGTAGAGCCGCCGAAAGGTCTACCGTTTCTAAGCGCTCGCTTTCGATCTTCACCGGCTTGCGGGGCTTGCCAGCAATCCAGGTGACAACCGAGAGATTCGATCGATAGCTCTCAGTCTCGGTGAACTTGCATTTCGACTCCCCCCTCTCCTTCTCTTTCTGTCAGCCAATTCGGCGCAGACAATACCGACTACGGGGATTGGGAGCAATTCCTTAGAAAAAGTCGCCAACCTTGCTGCCCATGGATGCCCCTTGCTCGAGCGCGTAAGCTTTCTAGTTCCCGATGGTCGGTAGGGTAATGTTGCACGCCTCTTTGTCCAAGCTCTTCCATTTGCCGGTTGCGGCGTCCACGATAATAGGAGCCAGCGTTATAGCACCAAGCACATCCAGGATCACCCACTTCGCTTCGATCGTTGCCGTGATGTTGCAAACTACATCCTCATACCCTTCCTTTCGGAAGACCACCGTGTGGTCGCGGTGGTTGTTGAGGTCGAGGGAGAAGGGTGTCACCCCTCGTCGCATTCCGTCGATCCAGATTTCGGCTTCGGCAGGCAGCCCGACACGGGTTCCCGTACAGTGGTCACGCCAACAAAGTACGGCGGGTTGAGCGGTTATGTAACCAGCGTCCGGTATTCGAGCGGGTTGGTGATCACGATGTGCCGGAGCGTGTCCCGGAAGATCTAGGGGTTGTTCCGGTTGTTGAACCCCAGTCCAGTTCTTCCAGGTAGCAATCCATGTGCTTGACGCTCATCTTGTGGAACGAGCCGACGATGGACCGCTTGAAGAGGCTCCAGACACCCTCACGCTGTTGGTATGGACATCTCCGACAGCCCATTCTTCCTCTCGGCGGCGTGGTTGAGCTCTCGTGCCGCTCGTGCCGTCTGGTGGCCGTCTCGACCCCCATATGGAAGGCCAGTTCGTCGGTGTAGATCGCTTCGGCCTGGTCGCTAACCGTTCGCCTCACGAAATCATGGATGGTTCCCTTCTTGATGTCGAGAATCCGCTCCTGCCGAATCCGTCCGCCGCGCTCAACGGCCCCGGCGACCCACTGCTTATCGTCGCGCTAGTTCTCCCCTTTGGCTTTCCCGCCGATCATGGTCGCGTCAAGCTCCACGACGCCGACCAGCGTGGGGCCTGTGAAGGGATCGTTGCCCATCACCTCCTGGATGCGGTGGCAGAGGTACCCAGGCGGTCTTGTATTGGACTCCGAGCATCCGCTTGATTTGGTTCGCGCTCACGCCTTTCTTCGATTGGCACATCAGGCAGATGGCGACGAACCACTTTCGGAGCGGCAGATGCGACCGATGCATGATGGTCCCGGCTGGCATCTCGGTAACGTCGGTGTCGCGGCACTTGGCATCACAGTTGAATTCATCTATCAGCGTCATGAGGTTCACGTCTCGTATTGGCTAATCACCCTCGCAGGAAGCAACGTAGAACAATGCCCCGGAACATCGGGGAGAAGACCGACCGTGAAATCATGGAAACCGTGTTCGGCAAACGGCTTACGAGAACGATTGATGCCGTAACAGCGGAGACCGGAAAGCGCGATGAATCATCCATATCACCAAGCTAACAGGGTGCTCCGTGCGTCAAGTGCATAATTGAGAATCACACCAGTGTCCCCGGACGAGCCCTGTATCTGTGGCAGAGCTTACCCGTGAGCTCACACCGCATGGCAGATAGTTTAGATTGCCCAACGGCTTGACAAAATGAATTCGGCGCTCCCGCGCGGCGTGGAAAGCCCGGTACTGGTTCTTCGAGATCGAATGTCCGCTCTGCGAGATACCCTACGAATTCGGAGATCCTCCACCGTGGGCGAAAGAACATATCTCAAGCCTCAAACCCCTGCACATTATGAATCGTATCAGGTTACTCCGCCCGGTGCAAATGCCTCCTGGACGGATCCGCAGATACATCGTCGTCATTAATGGCGCCGGCTGTATCGCACTGTGGCCTCATTGAGACCCTCCCAACATGGGCTGGCTTACGTCTGACGATCTGTACTTCTGGGATAACGGCACATTCCGAAAGAGCTACGAAAAGCTCGGTGCGCACCCGATCCATGGCGGTACGTGGTTCGCCGTTTGGGCGCCGAAGGCAGACTACGTTTCCGTCATCGGCGACTTCAACGAATGGGATTCCACCGCGAATCCACTACAACCCGTGGGAAGTGGCATCTGGGAAGGCTTCGTGTCGGAAGCAAAGTCTGAGCACCGGTATAAGTATCACTTGCGGCGTGGCTCGCACACAAAAGATAAGACCGACCCGTTCGGATTCCGCATGGAGGCTCCAGCCGAGGGTGGAAGTGCAACGGCAGGCCTCTCATCGATCATCGATTCGCTCGACTACGACTGGCACGATACTTCATGGATGCGCCGCCGAGAAGGGCCGGGAACGCTTCGAGCGCCACTTTCGATTTACGAGGTGCATCTCGGCTCATGGCGGCACCGCGAGTTCGGAGAGTCCTTTTCCTATCGTGATATAGCGGACCCGCTCGCGGACTACGTATCGGATATGGGCTTCACTCACGTCGAACTCCTGCCCATAGCCGAGCACGCGTATTACGGATCCTGGGGCTACCAGGTCGTGGGCTACTACGCACCGACCTGGCGCTACGGCACACCGAGCGATCTGATGTACCTCGTCGACACGCTGCATCAAAGGGACATCGGTATACTCGTCGACTGGGTTCCGGCCCACTTCGCAACCGATCCGCAAGGCCTTGCATTGTTCGACGGCGGCACACTCTTCGAGTACGATGACCCGGCCATGCGCGTCCATCCCGACTGGGGAACGTACATCTTCGATTACGGCAAGCCCGGCGTACGCAACTTCCTCACGTCAAACGCACTCTTTTGGCTTGATCGATACCACTTCGACGGCCTCCGTGTAGACGCCGTTGCCTCGATGCTCTATCGTGACTATTCCCGAGAAGAGTGGACACCCAATGCGTTGGGCGGACGGGAAAACCTCGAGGCCATTTCGTTCTTCAAGGAATTCAATGAAGCGGTCTACAGTCAATTTCCGACAGCAATGACCGTGGCTGAAGAATCGACGTCGTTCAAGGGTGTGTCCACCCCCACGTACGACTACGGTCTGGGCTTCCTCTACAAGTGGAACATGGGCTGGATGAACGATTTTCTCAGTTACATGGGCAGTGATCCGATCCATCGCAAGTGGGATCATAATCTGCTCACGTTCTCGTTCGTGTACGCTTTTTCGGAACACTTCATCCTGCCGCTGTCGCACGACGAAGTGGTGCACGGGAAGGGGTCACTTTTCGGCAGGATGCCGGGCGACAACTGGCAGAAAGCTGCCAACCTGCGCCTGCTATTCGGACACCAGTACTGCCATCCGGGCAAGAAACTGCTGTTCATGGGCGGGGAGTTCGGCCAAGATCGCGAGTGGAGCCACGACTCGTCTCTCGACTGGGATCTTCTCGATATCCCTCTACGCTCCGGGCTTAAGAAATGGGTACGCGATTTGAACCTGTTGTATCGCAGTCACCCTGCCTTGTGGAATGACGACCGCGACGGCTGGGAGTGGATCACCGAACACGCCGAAGAGAGCATCTTAGCCTACCAGAGGATGGGCGGTGGCCGGACACTTATCGTGGTGTTCAATTTCACGCCTACTCCCCGCGAGAATTATCGGCTCGGCGCCCCGGAAGCGGGGTGGTACCGGGAGCTGCTCAACAGCGACGCCACGGTTTACGGCGGCAGCGGGATGGGCAACCTGGGCATGGTCGAAAGTACGCCTGTGCCGTTCCACGACCGGGCCGCCAGTATCGTGATCACATTGCCACCACTTGCTGCGCTCATGCTCGAAATGCAGCGATGAGGCGACGTGCATCCTTTTGCTGTAGTCTTCGTTAGCAAGCTCTTTTGTAGTTCAAATCGCTCAAAGCGGGGATCTCCAATGCGACATAGTGCGTCATGCCTTCTCATTCTTGCCTGTTTTGCAGCCAGCGCTCAGGCCCAGCAGCCAAGTTTCGGCTTTTCTGCAGTGATCGGTGACAACGAAATCCTTATTGGGCAACCGATCAGCATGGCTGATCCAGGCACGATAATTGTCTTCCGGCCAACAGATGAGGGCACATCATGGCAACCGGTCGCGGAGTTGTCGGCCTCTGACGGTGTTCCCGCAGATCTATTCGGCCTTTCAATCGAACTCAGTGATTCACTCCTCTTCGTCGGTGCGCCCAACGCAAATGGCAGTCGCGGAGCGATATACGTGTACGAGCGCGACGGCACCACCGGAGACTGGATTGAAGAGTCCAAGTTGGCTGCTGCTGGGGCCGACAGTGCGGCCTCTCTGGGATCGGTGGTCGCGACTAGTGGCAGAAAAATCTATGCGGGTGCTGCACAACACGCCGGAGGAAGCGGAGCGGTTTTCACGTTCCAGAGCGACGGAAACGGTTGGCACGAAACGGAGACGATCTATCCTGCAGACCCGCAGCCGACCGCGAGCTTCGGTGCCTCCATTGCAATACGTGACGGTCGACTCTACGTAGGCGCACCTGGGCACAACGACTGGCAAGGTGCGGTACACGTATTCGACACCGAGACCGGCACTGAAATGGCCATTCTCGAAGGTCCGGACGACGGCCACGCCTCACTAGGACTGACCGTCACGGTGCTGCCAAGTGGTTCGATCTTAGCCGGTAGTCCCGGCATCATACCGGGTGTCCCACCAACCGGCTCGCTGCCAGCGGGTGCTGTTTACGGATTCGAAATCGGCGAAGGGAGCACATGGAGTCACAGCTTTACCTTGCACCCTGACTCGTCCGTGGCGACTGGCATGTTCGGTATGCGAATCGCACATGCGGGCGGTTTTCTCTATGTGGCCGCACCGACAGCAAGCCAATTAGCCGGTGTCGTACAAACGTACACACGAGACGATGAGTCGGGAGACTGGACTCTTGCTGGCACCATTGAGCCGAGCGACGGAGACCGCTTATTCGGCATGGCCATTGACGCATCTGACGACCTTCTGGTCGTGACTACGCCGCTTGCCAACTTCGGCCAAGGCGCGGCAGCATTGTTTGTGCGGAGCTCCGAGACGGGCATGCACGAGAGTGTCGGTCGACTGTCACGCACCCAAACCGTGCCTCTGACGGCGAGCGGACCCGCAGAATGCAGCGAGGGTGTTGCGGGGCAATTCGACTGCAAGGAGGTAGACATGCTTTCCTTCCTGCCCATCGATATGGTAGGAGGAGACGGATCGGTGCGTATCAATGACATTTGGGGCTGGACCGACCCGGAGACTGGCCAAGAATGGGCCTTGCTGGGGCGCACAAACGGAATGGCATTTGTCGACGTAACCGATCCGGCAAACCCCGTGTATGCAGGTGACCTGCCACTTACCGACGGCGCACGGCCGAGCTCATGGCGGGACATCAAAGTGCATGCCGACCATGCCTTCATCGTAGCCGACAATGCCGGCAACCACGGCATGCAAGTTTTCGACCTGCGGCAGTTGCGCGACGTAGAGGGAAACCCTGTTGAATTTGTACAAACGGCTCACTATGACGGGATTGCCAGTGCGCACAACATCGTCATCAACGAAGATACGGGCTTCGCCTTCGCGGTCGGCAGCTCAGGCGGAGGTGAAACCTGCGGCGGCGGACTGCACATGATCAATGTCCAAGATCCGGCCAATCCGCAGTTTGCCGGGTGCTTCGCCCACGAGCAAACCGGACGGAGCGGCACGGGCTATTCGCACGATGCCCAATGTGTCCTCTACCACGGACCGGACACGGAATACTCCGGGCGCGAGATTTGCTTCGGATCCAATGAGACTGCCCTCAGCATCGCCGACATCACCGACAAGGCAAATCCCCTAGCGCTGTCGCAGGCTACCTACCCGAACGTGGTGTATGCCCACCAGGGATGGCTGACCGACGACCATACGCACTTCTATATGAACGACGAACTGGACGAACTTCAGGGCAAGATTGTTGGCACGCGGACCTTGATTTGGGACGTGACGGATCTCGATGATCCGCAGCTGCTTAAGGAAGTCCTGTCGGAGAACAAGTCAAGCGACCACAACCTCTACATCCACGGCAACCTGATGTACCAGTCAAATTACAAGAGCGGACTGCGCATCTTAGACATTAGCGATCTGGAGAATCCGGTGGAAGTCGGCTATTTCGATACAGTGCCAGATGGCTTAGACGAGCCGGGATTCGGGGGGTCTTGGAGCAATTACCCGTACTTCGAGAGCGGAACAATCATCGTCAGCAGCATGGATGAAGGACTCTTCGTACTCAAAAAAAGGGACATTGACATCTGATAGTATCTGCGGTTCGTGCAATTCACTTGACCCTGCGCGGATCATGACTCGACATCGTCTCGAAATCGTCATTCTTGCGGCATGTATTACGTCGCTTGCGCCGAGCGGCGTTGAAATGGCCGGCGCACAACATTTTTCCGGACGGATCCTGCCACTTCTGCAGGAAAAATTTGCCCCGCTTCTCGAACGCGAAACCGGCCTCAGTCTGGAATCGTGGGAGTCACTCATGGCGGGATCCGATTTCGGCGAGGTCGTAATTCCCTTCGATGCCGAAGGCAGTCTTCTGATCAAACTTGCGACTGAGCTGTCCGACGACGATCCGCTCAGTGCTGTGGCTGCGGCACTTGACCCCGACGACATCGAAGTCGTGAGGCGGTGGATAGATCAAGGCGCGCGCGACGACGACGGGGTCGTCGCCTATGCGGAAGCGAAAAACCTGCTGTATGCCTGCAGTCAAGGTGCGGCAACCATCTCTGTCATCGACATGGATGCACAGGTCGTCATTCGCACTGTCAGGCTCGAGGAGCTGGGGTTCACGCCTGATGCGAGGCCTCATCACACGGCCGTGGAGCCCGACGGCGCGCACTGGTACGTGTCGCTGATCGGCGATGATAAGGTGCTCAAATTCAATCGGGAAAACGAACTGGTTGGCCAGCTCACGTTCGAGCGCCCGGGTATGCTAGCCCTGCATCCGGACGAGGACCTCCTGTTTATCGGACGATCGATGAAGGCCGTAAACCCGCCACGGCGCATAGGACTCATCAGGCGGTCAACAATGGAAATCGAAGAATTTGACGTGTTTATTGCGCGCCCCCACGCCTTGGCCGTCCATCGGGTCGGAGGGAGGGCCTACGTAGGAAGCCTTGCTGAAAACCACTTCGTGACTCTGGACTGGGAAAGCGGACACATTGAGCTGAGCACCATTGATGGCCCGACGCACACGCTCGTACAGTTCGCCGTCTCGCCGGATGGTACCGTGATGGTGGTTGGCGGGCAACTTACCGGCAATCTGTTCTTTTTCGATACCTCGGATCCTAACAATCCTACTATTACGGACACACTTACGGTGGGAGCCGCTCCATGGCATCCGGTCTTTTCGCCCGGCGGACAGTATGTCTGGCTGGGTAACAAGATGGCCGGCACGGCGACCGTCGTAGATGTGAAAAGCCGTAGCGTGGATGCCGTCATCGAGGGACTGTCGCAGCCGCACGGTGCTGTGATGTCGCCGGACGGGCGGCGAGTGTTTGTTTCCAACAACAATCTGGCTGCCATGTATCCGGCTCGTTACGACTTCGGCTATACGCCGGGCGTGATCACGATCATTGACGCAGAATCGCGCGCAGTCACAAAGTCCTTGGAAGTCGGACCAAACGCCACTGGACTTGGCACGGCAACCCGGTAAACCACGATGCGCCAGCCGATACGCAGATGCGCCGTAGCGCTTGCAGCCGTGCTGCTGGTGGCCGGATGTTCGGGGCCGCTCTATTCTCCACGAAAGTCGCACGTGTTTCCTCCGCCATTCGAACGCGACGCGTACGCTTTCGAGGTCCGCGACAGCACGGGCAATGCGCTGGACCATCCGTTTTTGGGAGGGTTCAATCTGCCCCGCCCGCAATTTGTGGACATTGACGCTGACGGTGATCAAGACCTGTTCGTTCAGGAAGTCACTGGTCGGATCAAGTACTTTGAAAACACTGGTACGCCAACTGAGGCACGCCTCGTCTGGCGTACGGACTGGTATAAAAACCTAGACGTCGGCGAATGGTACCGATTTAGCGATCTTGATGGTGACGGTGACTTTGATATTCTCGGCGAAGAGCCGTACAGCTACGTGCGTTTGTTCCGAAACGTAGGAACTCCCAAGCAACCATCTTTCGAGCTATTAGCTGACTCGCTGAAGGCCGCGTCGGGTGCCCCGCTGTTTGCAGACCGGCAAAACATCCCGACGATCGCGGATGTCGACTGCGACGGCCTCTTGGACCTCTTTATCGGGAGAATTGACGGGACGGTTATGCGGTACGAGTCCGTCGGCGATGATGCAGATGGGTTACCTCGGTTCGCGCTGGTCACCGAACGCTTCGAGGATATTGAGATAGTGGCGCAGATTGGGACGCTGCACGGGGCTAACACGCTTGCCTTCTACGACGTGGACTCAGACGGTGACGAGGATTTGTTCTGGGGTGATTTCTTCGAACCGGGCCTACTACTCATCCGGAATACCGGAACGTGTGCCTCTCCCGACCTGAGGGGCGAGCCAATCTCGTTCCCGCCGGACGATCCCTTGCGGACCAGTGGCTACAATGCGCCCGTCTTCGCCGACATTGACGGGGATGGCGACAAGGACCTGTTCGTCGGTGTGCTCGGAGGTGCCTTCAATCCGAATCAGTCGGCGGCGGACAACCTGCTGTTTTTTGAATCTGCCGACGGTAGCTATACGCTTCGCACTGGGCAGTTCCTGTCACAGGTGGATGTCGGGGCTGAGACAATCCCGGCCTTCGCCGACCTGGACGGTGACGGTGACATCGATCTTCTCTTGTCAAACAAGATTGCCGTCGACGACTTTCGGACCGGGCGAGTCTTCCGGTACAACAACGTTGGATCGAGGACCGAGCCCGAGTTTCAATTCGCCGGGCAGCTCGACGTCACTGACAATTTTCATTACGCCCCAGCTCTTGCCGACTTAGACGCAGACGGCGACCTGGATATGCTCGCCGGCACGTGGAACAAGGGTATCACCTACTGGGAAAACACGGGCAACGAGAGTGATTTTTTGCCAACGATCGTGGAGGACCGCACAATCAAACTCACCCGAGGTAGCAATGCGACACCGGCTCTCGTGGATATCGATGCGGACGGCGATCTGGACCTGTTCGTCGGTGAGTCATCCGGGGAACTCAACTTCTACAGCAATACCGGATCGGAAACGGAATTCGCCTTCGATCTAATCAGCGACAAGTACCTAGATATCGACGTCGGGCGTCGCAGTGCTCCGACGTTTACCGACCTGGATGCAGATGGCGACTTTGACCTGATCCTCGGACGTGAGGCTGACGGCGCAGTGGTGTACCTCAACGTCGGTACTGCTGAGCTTCCAGAATTCCGTGAGGTGCCAGCCCTTCAGATTACGCTACCGATCAACGCGGTCGTGACCTTTGTCGACATCGACGGCGACGGCGACAAAGATTTTTTTTCGGGTGGACTAGGCGGAGGGCTCGTCTACTGGGAGAATCTGCAGTCTCCCGACTGAGCTCATCCGCAACCGCTGGAGCTGCCGCACTGCACGCACACGTAGCAGGCGCCACTGCGCACGGTGATAGAGCCGCAGTTTGAACACGGAGGCGCGTCCGACTGATACTGGTATGTCGTCTTCATCGGCACCGGTTCCGCAGACAACTTGGCTCCGCTGTTCTCCATGAAAGTCGCTACCGTTGCCTTCACGTCCAACCCGTGGTCGGCGAAGGGCAGTGTCATCTGCGTCGCAT
>JAAXGO010000189.1 GCA_012267425.1 Rhodothermales bacterium | reverse complement strand
TCACGGACACCAGGATGAAGCAGAAGCAGTCCAGCCTTAAAGAACGCAAGCAGGAATCGGTGGACTGGGACAACATTCCCAGTCCGAACCCGCGTTATCGTGGATTGAGCGTAAAGGAGGCAGCGCGGATACTGCTCAGGAGGTCGCCAAAGAAGCCGAAGTAGGAAATAGCAGTATCAACTCAACTATATAATTTCCAAAATTATCGCCGAATAGAAGTCCGGTCCGCCAGTATCCAGCTACACAGCGTTGTGATGGCAGACTCCACCCCGCGCGGTGGTGCACATCTGGTTATTCTCTCTGAAAGAGCGAGTCCCACTGCGCCGTGCAAGCGGTCCGAGTGATGGGTCAGGACCTGTCTCGCCTCTTCGTTTTGACGACAATCACACCGTTCGCTCCGCGCATGCCCCACCTGAGTGTATCCGACGGGTCCTTGTACACGTTGATGGAGGCGATTTCGCTGATGAGGACACCCGGCAGCGATCCGTCGAACGCCGGAAAAATTGGTACGTCATCTACGACAAACAGGGGCGCCGTTTCTGCCGTGAACGACATCGCCCCTCGCATGCGGATTTGAATGCCTCCTTGGGCCGACTCCATGATCTGGATGCCCGGGACGCGTTGCCGGATTAGATCGGCAAGGCGCACGCTCGGATTAAGCGCAATGTCCTCGGTGTTGACCGCACCTGAGGAATTGTCCGTTTGAGACGAGCCCACACCGGCGCACCCTGTGTGCAGTATGATGGCACACGCTACACAGGTATACACGAAGAGTCTGTTTGCAACCGTCATTGCATCCTCCGGTGGTTGGAAATCCACCTATGTGTACGTGTACGCACGTGCCGTCACCGGGATCGAACGCGAGCAAAGAAAAACTACGGAGGCTCCGATATTCCTCGGTCAGCTATTAGCATTCGCAACGGGATCCACCGATTATCTCCGTGCCGGAGGCGGAGAGGCCGCACTGTTGATCTCACACCGGAGCGCTGCCCGTGGCGGGCTAGTATTGCTGGTGGAAGCGTGCTTGGGATCCAAGGGAGGCGGCTACCTGCATAGTTGAAAGGCCTGGAAGCTTGCACTGCAGGAGCTCAAGCGGCGTGGTGGAATGGCCGTGGAGCCAGCAACGACTTTGGTGGATTGGAGTCAAAAGGGTTTGGAGTACGTGGGAAAGCAGTGTAGCCGGTTGGCGGGGCTAATACGGGTACTGGGAGGCCCGGCATGTGCATGCAGATCATCCTCCGTTTAGGCGGTGTGGAGCCGCTTGACATTCAGGACGAGGTAGACGAGAGCCCAAACAGCTTCGGCCTTGTGCAGTCTCCGGAAGCTGAATCGTCGGGAATCCCATCACTTCCTTGATGCAGCCAATAGGTGTCTCCGCCACTGCACCAAGCATATCGTCTTCGACCCTCGTCGACGACCGTCGCTACCACTGTCTGTGCGTTGCACCACTGCTGGACCTCGTCCGATCTCGTCTTCATGACTCGGGGTCGTGAAGTTGCCCTGCGTCTGCTTGTTCGGCTCGCCATACTCCTTTCGTGTAGGGCGTGCCGTTGCGCGTCTGCGCTGGTTTGCGGCGCCCTGTGGGTCGCTTCATGCTCCGCCTTCAAGCGCGCCTGCATCTCCTGGATCCGCACCAGATAGCGATCTCGCTGCTTAAGTCCACCGACATCCGAGCGAACCCTTCCAGGCTCATCATCCGCGGGTCGTAGGGAGCGTTGCGTCTCCCGTCTCGTGCATAGAACGGACTCAGATCCAAGTCGGCCACATGGTGTGCAAGTGTCCTTCGGAATGCTTACTCACGGAGATCCTTCGGGAGTCACAACTAGTCCAAATGGTATGGTTGAAATGACGTTCCCAATGACTCGGTGAACCGCGGAACGTTCAAGACGCCCTCACTACCCCAAAAACAACGGCTCATTTCTGCGACGCAGACTCCTAGTATCCTGGATTCTGCACCAAGTTGGGATTAGCGTCGATCTGGACCTGTGGTATAGGGCCCAGGATCCGCCAGGGGTCGGTGTTCGACTTGAACTCCCATGTTTCCGTAAACCGTCCAAACCGGATCAAATCCTGCCTGCGAGTAGCCTCCCAAAGCAGCTCGAACAGCCGCTCGCGCAGCAGGACATCGTCAAAATTGTCGGTATTGCTTAACGGTTCGTCGGGATCGAAGACCCGCTGGCGAATGAGATTTACCTGTGCAACACCGTCCGCGGTTCGACCCTGCCGATGGAGCGCCTCTGCCTTGATGAGGTATATCTCTGCAAGGCGCAGAAAGGCGTAGTTGTTGCCGTTGTCGCCGCCCGTGCGCGCGGGGTCGATTTCCCACTTGAGAACGCGTATGCCGGAACGCTCGTCCACATTGACGGGATCACCCGTCACCGGCGTCCCGTCCGGGTGAAAATAGTGCTCCGTGAACTCCAAGTCGTTACCCAAGCGGTCTAGTAGCGGATCACCCTCCGAGAAACAGTCGCTTCCAATGCAGCCTTCATTAGGGCTGACGAACTGCTGCCCGACGAGAAACACCTTTCTGCGCAGGTCCGTCTCGCTGAACTGATTGAAGATCTCCGCAAGCGTGGAAAAGCCGTTCCATGGCGACTCGGGGATCTGATTGTAGTGCAAACTGCGCATCACGAAGTTGAAGCCGAAATTCCGTTGGCTCAAATGTCCCACGGCGAAAATGATTTCCGGCGAAGTATGGTTGTCGACCCGGAAATTGTCGAAGTAATCCACAGCGAGCGTGTACTCACCGGAGTTGATGACGCGATCGGCAGCATCGATGGTGTCCTGCCACCGTGCTGAACCCCGTGTGAGTCCAGCCGTGGAGACGGTACCAGTGAACACCTCCGCATTGACGTAGATCTTTGCCAGAAGCGCGTCGGCGGCACCCTTCGTTGCTCGGCCTTGATTGGTGGCATCCCAACTCGCGGGCAGTGCGCTGCGCGCAGCGATAAGTTCGCTTT
The DNA here is from genome assembly GCA_012267425.1 of Rhodothermales bacterium. GTDB lineage: Bacteria > Bacteroidota > Rhodothermia > Rhodothermales > Bin80 > Plut-88865. The sequence continues at coordinate 12,784 of JAAXGO010000189.1, read as the reverse complement.
CGATAAAGGTAAACGTCTCCGCACGTGTCGCCCGGTGCGGAAGATTGTTGGGGTCCGTCGCGGCTCTTGTAACCACCGGAACGCCTCCGAAGAGGTCCATCAACACGTAATAGTAGAATGCACGCAAAAACCGCAGCTCAGCCTCGATGGCAGCTTTCCCGGGAACGACCACGGCATCGAGGTTGGCGAGAACGACGTTGGCGCGCGCAACGCCCGTAAAAGCATCCACCCACGCGCCATTCCAGTCTACCGTAAATGCATCCCAGTTGTGTTGGTGGAGCTGCCGCCAGTGGCCGCCGTCGTCCCAGTCCGTTCCTCTGGCCGGCACAATGGTTTCGTCCGAGGTGTGCTGGCTGATGTTGTGGTAGTTCCACATCAGAGTGCGGAGCTGGGCGTACACCGGGGCCATGGCTGCGATGATTTCCGCTTCGGTCCGGAAAAACTGATCTGGAGTAATCACTCCGTAGGTCTCCTCCTCCAAATCGGTGCAGCCCTGTAGAAGGGGCACAACGGTAAGCGTGAATACCAGACTCAGCCGGATGGGAAGGCGCATGGTCATGGTGGGAGGTCGGTGGCGCGTGTTTGTTGGCGGGCGCTCAGAAGCCGAGGCTAATCCCCGCTGTGACGGTGCGTGGACGAGGATAATTTGTGTAATCGATCCCAAGACTAAGAATCGAGATATTGCCGGTACTTGCAGACGCTTCGGTGTTAACCTCGGGATCCCAGCCGCTGTAGGAGGTAAAGACGAAGAGGTTGTTGGCCGCGACATAAATGCGGGCGCGACGAATTGTACCTACGACCCGGCTCAGCGCGGTGACGTTGCTCAGTGTGTATCCGACCGTAAAGTTTTCGACGCGCAGAAACGACGCGTCCTGAATCCATCGTGACGAGTATTGCGGAGCCTCTGCCAGGGGTGTCGGGTCGTTCAAAGCTTCCTCGAGGAAGTTCACGTTTGTGTTGGCGAGGTTCTTCGACGTGTACACGAGCCCGGTATTGTTGTAGATGTCGCGCCCTTGTTCACCACGCAGGAAGACGCTTACGTCGAAGTTCTTCCACGTGGCGTTAGCTGTGAATCCGTACTGAAAATCCGGCTGGGCCGCGCCGACGATCCGGTACTCGGAAATTGGTACGTTCGAACACGGCACATCAGCACCAGCGGCGTTTTGGCAGAGCTGCCTGCCGGTTGCATGATCGAAACCGACGAAGAGTGGGGCGAAGAATGAGCCGAGTGCCTCTCCTGGCGTAATGATCTGTGTGTTGACCTGTGACAGCCCAGCACCGCTCGAGCGTCCGGTAAAGATCTGCGTGCGTCCGCCGAGATCCTTGATTTCGTTGTCGTTCATGTTGAACGTTGCACCGATATCAACTACGAGCTTGCCAGTGTCGACGAAGCGCGCGCTGAAAACCGCTTCGATACCCCTGTTCTGCACCCGTCCGGCGTTGACCAGCCTCGTCGGCACCGCCGATGGCTGTGGGACCTCGAATTCCAGCAGGAGGTCTTGCGTGTCCTTTACGTAATAGTCCAGGGCACCGTAGAAGCGGTCGTTCCACAGGCCAAAGTCAACGCCCACGTTGAGCTGCCTCGTCTCTTCCCACTTAAGCTGCGGGTTTGCGAAGTTGGTCGGGGCCACGCCCGAAATGACACGCTCCCCGATGACCGCACTGCCGCTGGAGCCGAAAATGGCAAGGGAGCGCAAATTACCGATTTCCTGACTGCCGGTAACGCCCCAACCTATCCGAAGCTTAAGATCGTTGATTGCGCGTACACGTTGCAGGATCGGCTCGTTCGACAACCGCCAGCCCAGCGTAACCGCAGGAAAGAGGCCCCACTTGCTGTCCATACCAAAGCGGGACGAACCGTCACGCCGAATCGAAGCTCCGACGATGTATCGATCTTCATAATCGTAGTTGAACCGTCCGAAAAGCGCAATCAGGCGATTGATCTCTTTGTAGGATGCCACCGAGAACGTTTCCAGATCGCCGGCGCCCAGGTTGTTGTACGAAAAAACGTCGCTCACAAACCCCGTGGTGCTCGCCGAGAAGCCTTCCCGATAGAACTCCTGGAATGAGTAGCCGGCGATTCCGCTCACGTTGTGCGCACCGTTGAAGAGGCGCGAATATGTTGCGTACGCCTCGCCGAGGACCGAAGTGAGTTCGCTGTTCCCCTGCTTCGCTTCGCCGCCTACGACCTGTCGGAGAGGATTTGTTCCCGGAATGAACACGCGGCGGCTGGCCTGTTGTCTGTCCAGTCCGACATTGATGGTCCCCGTGAGGCCTTGGATGACCTCGTAGTCGGCCTTGAGACCGCCGAGCACGCGCGTGGTTTTCGTGAAATCATCCACCTGGTTCGCGAGTGCGACCGGATTCCGCACCGAAGTCTGCCCGGCAATCTCATAGTACGATCCGTCGTCGTTGTACACTGGCAGGGTAGGATTATACTTCAGTACGTTCGTCAGTACGCCGCCCGCAAAACCGCCTGTCTGCTGGAACGGCGCGCGGTTGTCGTTGAAAAATGAGCCCGTAATCCGCATGTCAAGCCGCAATCGATTGTCGAGCGCGAGGTGGTTGACGTTGACGCGGCTCGACACGCGCTCCAGGCCCGAATTGATGATGATGCCTTCCTGATTCAGATAGCTTACCGACGCCCGGTACTGCGTGGTCCGCGTGCTGCCGCCGAACGCGAGGTTGTGGTTGTGCGAAACCGCATTTCGTGTGACTTCGTCTTGCCAGTCGGTGTCGGCATTTCCGAGGTTTGTGGTGGGGAGCCCGCTTTTCTCGACGAAGTTTCGGTACTGGGCCGCATCGAGCAGCGGCAGATCGCGAATAAATTGGGATGAGGACACGAACGCGTCGTAGTCGACCTGAATTTGGCCTTCGGGCCCCTGCTTCGTGGTGATGAGAATGACTCCGTTCGCCCCGCGGCTGCCATAAATCGCGGCAGCGGAAGCGTCCTTGAGTACGTCGATCGTTTCGATGTCGCCAGGACTCAAGAACACGAGCGGATTCTTGCGTCCTGAATCGGATCCCCGGAGGCCTACCGGTGCGCTATTGCCGTTGTCGATTGGCACCCCGTCAAGGACATACAGTGGCTCATTGGATGCGCTGATGGATGTGCCACCACGGATTCGTACAGTGACGGGAGCACCGGGCTCGCCGCCGCTCTGAATGACGTTCAGACCGGCAACCCGACCTTGTATCAGCTGCTCCGGTGAGTTTACCAACCCCACGTTGGCTTCGTCCACGACGACTCGCTGGGCACTCCCGGTAACGGTGGCACGCCGCTGTGTGCCGTATCCGACCACGACCACTTCCTCGAGGAGTTCGGCAACTTCGATGAGAGCGACATTGAGTATGTCAGACTCCGAGACTCGGACTGTTTGCGTGACATAGCCGACGAAAGAAAACGTCACCGCATCGCCGGTCACTGCACGCACTTCATAGGTTCCATCGATGCCGGTAATGGTACTGCTCGAGGTTCCCAGGATTGCGACGGTAACGCCATAAAGAGGTTGGCCGGAGCTCGCCTCGGTGACGGTGCCGGTGATAGTGCGTGCCTGAGAAAACGCAACGCTGGGAATTGCAGTAACAAGCGCGACAAGGAGCACGAATTTGCCTGACATCTACGCAGCTGTTGTCTGTGGGACAAAAAACGCGATCGTTACGCAACATAGGCGAATTCGAGCGTGGAATCGGAGGGATGTCGCCTTCTACTCCTTTTTTCGGCGCCTACGTCCAGCGCGCCGGGATCTGAATGGCGACGATTTCGGCCGATTCCGTCAGGTACTGTCCGTCAGGATCGTACCACTTGTTGCGCAGTCGCCACGCAGGCAGATAAGACTCGGACCCGGCGACCTTTACGGAGTACACTTCCTCTTCATTGGTTACTTCTTCTACCGGAAGGCGCACACGGTTGAACGAGTGTCTGGAGGTGCTGCGGATCCCCCGCGACACGTGTTGATCTCTTGCGGGCGCACGGGTCCTGTTATCCATGAGGCTGTTTCAAACTGGGGTCCCATTGAACGGAGAGGAAGATAGACCTCGTCCTCGCTGCCTTTTTCACAAGCTTCCCACAAGAAACACACAGGAATCCCCGGAGCAACCTTTGTCTAGATTCCCCGTACAGACGGGCTGCACTCAATCGGCTTTCATGTCCGTTATAGTACTCGTAGGAACAACGAAAGGGGCATTTCTGCTGCGAGGTGGACATGGCGACTGGCAGCTTGAGGGCCCGTTATTCAAGGGCTGGCAGGTAACAGCGGCTGGGCGCTCGCCTCACGGGCGTTACGTACTCTCCACCGCAAGTCACGTCTATGGTCCGGCACTGCATGTCAGTGAAGATCTTGTCGATTGGCGACAAGTGGAACGACCTCCCTCGTATGGCGGTGCAGAAGGGCGACGCATCGATAGATACTGGACGCTTGCCCATACGCCGCACGGCCTGTTCGCCGGTGTAAGTGAAGCCGGGCTTTTTCGCGCCGCGGACCCGGCAGGTCCCTGGGAGCCGGTAGCTGGCCTTAATGACCACCCTTCGCGACCGATGTGGCAGCCGGGGCTCGGTGGGCTCTGTGCGCATGTTGTTGTCACGCACGCGGAACGACCGAGCACGATCTGGTGCGGGATTTCGGCGGTGGGCGTCTTCCGCTCGGATGACGCAGGCACGACCTGGCATCCAAAAAACGAGGGTGTTCTGTGCGCACTTCCGGACAAGACATGGAAGGGGATCGGATTCTGCGTCCACGGCCTTGCGGTGGACCCTCGTGATCCCGATGTCCTCTACAGGCAGGATCATCGGGGGATGTACCGCTCGCGCGATGCCGGCGACTCGTGGCAGCCCAATGAGACGGGGCTTCCGGCGAGTTTCGGTTTTCCGATGGTCGTCATTCCTGGGAGCGGCACATTGCTGTGTTTCCCGATCGAGAGTGACGAATTCAGACTTCCCCCCGAGGGCAAGATGCGCGTGTATCGCAGCACGGATGGCGGTTCGACGTGGTCGCCCTCCTCACGCGGTTTGCCGCAGACACATGCATATGCCACCGTGCTGCGGGGAGCAATGGACACCGATGGCTCTGATCCTTGCGGTGTGTATTTTGGAACGACGTCGGGGACGGTCCACGTGAGCGCAGACGAAGGAGTCTCATGGCACAGTTTACCCTGGCTGCTCCCGCGCATCCTGTGTGTACGGGCCTTCCGTGCGTGACATGGCTGCTGTAACGGTTCGGCTTCCGGCACTCCTGGCGCAGATAGCCGGCGTAAAGGCCCTCGCGGTTGACGCAGTGACACCGGGCGATGCGCTGCGCCTCCTTATAGAGCACCATCCGGGTCTGGGCGTACTGATCTACGACGAAACCGGACACCTTCGCGAACACGTCCTCTGCTATCACAACGACGACGACACGCGCTGGCACGATGACGGGCTAAATCGCGCTCTCGAGGATCGTGACACGCTTACCATCGTACAGGCCGTAGCCGGCGGGTAATCGCGCCAGTATGCACTAGCCTACAAGCCATGTCCATCAAGTGGATCGATCTCACGGTTGACGACGCAGAAGGCGTCCGCGATTTTTATGCAGCGGTTGTCGGCTGGAAGGTGGAGCCGGTAACGATGGGTGACTATGACGATTACAGCATGCTCGCGGATGGTAGTGCAGTCGCCGGTATATGCCATGCCCGCGGATCCAACGCGGATCTGCCGCCAGTCTGGCTTCCGTATTTCGGCGTGGACGATCTTGACGCTAGCCTCGAGCGTTGCTGCACAGCAGGAGGAAAGGTCATAAGCGGTCCCCGGTCGGCCGGTCCGGGAATGCGCTTCGCTGTGGTCCGGGACCCCGCGGGAGCAGCCGCTGCGCTCATCGAGTCAGCATGAAGCGCTTCTTGAAACTGGGGCGTATGTAGGCTACTTTGGTGTCTCTCTCAGCCTTCTCATTGGGTTTTCTGCGTCATGTTCGACATTAACTTTCTCGCCGTGCTCGTGGCAGCCATCGTTCCCATGGCGATAGGCTCGATCTGGTACGGACCCCTCTTTGGCAAGCGATGGATGGCACTCATGGAGCTCACCGAGGAGGATATCAAGGCATCCTTCAATCCCCTCAAGTCCTACGGAGGGTCATTCGTGGGTGCTGTTCTAACTGCATACGTCATTGCATTCCTTTTGTCTGGAATCGGATGGGAGGGTTGGATGCGAGGGGCAGAGGTCGGCGCGGTATGCTGGCTGGGGTTCATTCTAACCTATGGCTATCAGTCAGTCGCATTCGAAAACAAGAAGGTACCCCTGTGGGTGATGAGTGCCGGCTACAACCTGGTGGTATTGCTTTGTATGGGTGCGATTCTCGGAGCCTGGCAGTAGGGGCGCCTTACCTTCATGGCGGTCTCTGATGCGCAGAGAGCTGATGATCTGCGGCGTAAACTCCGTCGACACGATCACCGGTACTACGTACTCCACGCCCCGGTTATTACGGACGCGGAGTATGACGCGTTGTACCGGGAGCTCGAAGCCCTCGAGCAGAGCGACCCGCAGCTTGTCGCGCTCGATTCTCCCACGCAGAGAGTTGGCAGCGATCTGTCGCAGGACTTCGCGAAGGTGCGTCATGATCGTCCGATTCTGAGTCTGGCAAAGGCCGTCTCGGACGAAGAGCTTAGTGCGTGGGAGGAAAGAAACCGCCGCTTGGAGTCGGGCGCCGACTATTCGTACACGGTTGAACCCAAGTTCGACGGGCTGTCCGTTGTCCTGCGCTACGAAGATGGCCTTCTGGTGCAGGCGGCGACACGCGGCGACGGTGAGATCGGAGACCTCGTCACGGCAAATGCCCGCACTGTCGGCTCGATTCCACTTCGCATTCCCGTATGGGAAGATGAGGAGCCGCCCGCCCTTCTCGTAGTGCGTGGAGAAGTTCTGTTTACGAAAGCGGCATTTGAGGCACTTAATCGCAAGCGAGCGGACGCAAATCTCCCCCTTTACATCAACGCACGCAATACGGCTTCCGGTTCGTTTAAACAGAAGGACGTCAGCAAGACCGCCGAGCGAGATCTGACGGCATTCGTCTACGACGTCGTCCTGGTGCACGGCACGGCGTTCGAATCCAGGTATGGGCAGCTGGACTGGCTCGGGCGACTCGGGTTTTCTACTCCGGTGGATGTCATGCATTGTCGGGATCTTGTCGAAGCTCAGCGACGCATCCGATGGTGGGCCAGACGGCGTGAGGAGCTTCCCTTCGAAATCGATGGTGTGGTCGTCAAGCTGAATGACTTGGCGGCTGCCGAGCGTCTGGGCACGGTTGGCAAGGAGCCCCGGGCCAGTGTTGCCTTCAAGTTTCCTTCTGCCGAGGCGACGACTCAGCTGGTGGACGTCGTGCACCAGGTCGGACGGACCGGCCGCATTACGCCGACGGCCGTTCTGGAGCCCGTTTTCGTGGGGGGCGTGACCGTAACTCATGCGAGTTTACACAACTACTCACAGATCAAGGTGCTTGACATTCGCGTCGGCGATACGGTTGTGGTCAAGCGATCTGGTGACGTGATCCCTTACGTTGTGGGTCCCGTTTTGGAGGCAAGAACAGGCAGCGAGCGAGCGGTGGACGCTCCTCAGCGGTGTCCGGTGTCGGATGATGTACTCGTGCAGCAGGAGGGCATGATCGAGATCTACTGCCCGAATCAGCACTGCCCGGAGCGGGTGTACCGGAGCGTCATCTTTTTTGCATCACGCGGCGGTATGAACATCGAAGGGCTGGGGCCGCAGACGTTGCGACAGCTCATCGATGCTGGCTTTGTAAATGACGAAGCTGACCTGTTCTTCCTTACCTCGGAGCAGCTACTGACACTGGATGGATTCGCCGAAAAAAAGGCAGAGGGAATCGTCGCCTCGATACGAGCTGCAAAGGAGCGCCCTGTCGAACGCCTCATCACCTCGCTTGGTATTCCTGGAGTCGGCGACGCAGCTGCAGCACTGATTACAAAGGCATTCCCGGATCTTGCAGACCTACAACGTATGGCACAAAAGCTGTGTGCTACTGAAGAGGGCATATGCGCTATCGTATTGCAGCATGACATACTGGAAGTCGCTATGCGGTACGCACGTGCCAAAGACCCGAGGGCGGGTATCGAACGCGCACTCAGGCCCGCCTTCGATGAGTGCACGGACGATGACAAAGCCGCCGTTCACCGGCTGTTCGAGTCGCTCATGAATGATGTCGCACAGCTGCACAACATCGAGGGCATCGGACCGACGATCGTGCGGCATATCGTCGACTGGTTCGGCAATGAGGAGCACATAGCGGTTCTTGACAAGCTGCGTCGTGCCGGTTTCGTGCTGCGCCGGGAGGCAGAGGCAACGAGCTCGAGTACGTTGACCGGTCTGTCATTCGTAATCACTGGAGCTCTTAAGGGATTCTCTCGCACGGAGGCGAAGAAATATGTGCAGATGCGCGGAGGTGCAGTCAAGGGATCGGTGAGCCGGAAGACGAACTACGTCGTTGCCGGCGAGAATCCTGGAAGCAAAGTGACGAAGGCGCAGGCCTTGGGAGTTGCAATCATCACTGAGGACGAGCTCCGCGTACTGGCAGATCACACCGCGTAGGCGCGGCGAGCCTGCGGTCGGCCATTTAAGGCACATTTCAGTAACGCGGGCCACTACGGGCCCACGCGCAACACGAAACATGGCAATGACGAGCGATCGGACACTGTTTCTTCTCGACGCGATGGCGCTGGCCTATCGCGCCTACTTCGCGTTTATTTCGCGCCCGAGGATCAGTTCGCGGGGCATCGATACGTCCTGCGTGTACGGTTTCACGACGACGCTCATCCGGCTTATCCGCGAGCACCGGTTAAGGTGGGCTGCCGTGGTCTTCGATGCCGGTGAGCGGACGTTCCGCAATGACCTGTACGCGGATTACAAAGCACACCGCGATCCTCCGCCGGAGCAGCTGATCAATAATCTGCCGCTTATCCGAAAGGTCGCAGAGGCGCTCTCAATTCCCGTCTTCGAAGTTCCGGGTGTCGAGGCGGATGACGTCATCGGGACGCTTGCTCGCCAGGCCGATGCCGAAGGCGATCGCGCGGTGATCGTGTCGCCCGACAAGGACTTTCAGCAACTGCTTTCGCCGCGCGTTTCTCTCTTCAAACCGGCCCGGCGCGGAGAGGATTTTGATGTGGTGACCGATGACATGTTTCGAAAGAAGTTCGGGCTTGAGCCATCCAGTTTCATTGACATGCTCGCACTGATGGGGGACAAGGCGGACAACGTCCCTGGTATCTATGGCATCGGCGAGAAGACGGCGCAGAAGCTTATTCAGCAGTACGACTCTGTCGAGAATCTCCTTATGCACGCTGCCGACGTCAAGGGCAAGCGAGCGCGGGAGGGCCTTCTCGGCAACCCCGGAATGGCGCGCCTCAGCAAGACGCTCGTCACGATCAAGGTCGACGTGCCCATAAAGGTGGACTGGGACGCACTACGGCGTGGGAGTCTGACTTCAAATCCAGTCTTGGGACTATTTCGCGAGTTGGAATTTCGGACCCTCATACGGCGCCTGCAGCAGGATAGTGATCCCGGCCTCCTCCCCGCTATCACCAGCACAGTGCGCCCCGACGCATCCGTGGTGGATTGGCGTATGATTGCCGACGTCGCCGAACTCAAAGCCCTTGAGCGAACGCTGCGCGAAGAAAAATGCCTGGCCTTCTACGCGCTCACCGACGACAAGTCTCCCGTGCACGCCGACTGGGTTGGTCTGGCCGTGGCGTGGGCATACGACGCCGCGTGCTTCATTCCGCTTCCGCTGCCCGACGGGACGCACAGCTCCGACGTGGTCCGCATTCTGGCGCCCATCTTCTCGAACGGCAAGATGACCAAGATCGGTCACGGCATCAAGCCGCTTATCGTCAGGCTGGGGATTGAACAGCTCACGCTGCGGGGCAATGTATTCGATACGGAGGTGGCTCACTACCTGCTTTCGCCCGATGCAAGCCACTCGCTGGGATTCGTGGCACGCGAGCAGCTCAAGTACGAGACGGTTGACATGACAGCCCTGTTGGGCACCGGTCGCTCCAAGCGAGGACTTCGCGACGTTCCTTTCGACGACCTCGTCACGCCGGCCTGTGAAGCTGCAGCGCTTGTTTTTCCACTTCGGGACGTGCTCCAAAGCGAGCTCAAGAAGCAGGGACTCAATGAGTTGGCGACCGACATTGAGTTCCCTTTGATTCTCGACCTTGCGGACATGGAAGCCTCAGGCGTCCGCATTGACCTGGCTGCGCTCAAAGTCATCGAAAGCGATCTACGTTCCGAGGTCTCTCGCCTCGAGGAACTGATCTACGCCAAAGCGGGGGAGCGATTCAACATCGGCTCGCCGCAGCAAATCGGTCGCATTCTCTTCGAGAAGCTGCAGCTGCCGTCACGTGTCAAGACGTCATCGGGCAAGCCGTCCACGAAGGAAGATGTGTTGCAGGATCTTGCCACACAGCACGACCTGCCTGGCCACATCCTTGACTGGCGTCGGGTGACCCGGCTTCTCAGCGCGTACGTTTTGGCACTTCCGCGCGCAATTTGGCACGAATCGAAGCGCGTACATACGGTCTTCAACCAGACTGTCGCAGCGACTGGGCGGCTTTCGTCGTCCGATCCTGGTTTGCAGAACATCCCAGTACGGACCGCGAAAGGGCGGGAGATACGCAGGGCATTCGTGCCCCGAAATGGATGGCGGATGCTGAGTGCAGACTATGCCCAGATCGAACTACGAATCTTAGCACACATGAGCCAGGACGTAGGGCTGGCTGAGATTTTTGCGACCGGTCGTGACCTGCACACCGAAACGGCGGCCCGCATGTTTGAAATCGAGCCGTCGGACGTAACCCGGGCGCAGCGCAACCGAGCGAAGGCGGTTAATTACGGCATTCCATACGGGCTGTCGGCCACTGGGCTATCCCGCCGCCTGAGGTGCAGTCGGGACGCAGCCAAGGACCTCATGAGAGTCTATTATGAGTCTTTTCCCGGCATTGCGCCGTTTCTGAGTCGCCAGGTCGAAATCGCCCGGGAGTGCGGGTACGCGAAAACCCTCATGGGACGACGGCGCTACCTGCCCAACATCACGTCGCGCAACCCGGCGGTCAGGTCCGCCGCTGAGCGAATCGCGATCAACATGCCGATTCAGGGAACGCAGGCCGATATGATCAAAAAGGCGATTGTGGCAATCTGTGATGCGTTCCGGCGCGAGGGTTACGCAAGCCGCCTGCTCCTGCAGGTGCACGACGAACTCGTCTTCGAGGTGCCCTGGTTCGAAGAGAACGCCGTCCAAGATCTTGTTGTCAACGAGATGATTGAGGCGAGTTCTCTGAGCATCAACGTGGAGGTAGATGCACAGTACGGGCTTACCTGGCTGGATGCCCATTAAGCGTTACAAGCCGCGCAAATACCGGCGCGTGATCTGACGGCAATTTCCCATCTCGCTCGTCTAGATCAACCCACGCTTGCGCGGTGCGATCGGCAAGCCCTGGCGTGGCATATATGTGGTCGATGCGGACCCCGTCGTTCCACTGGAAGGCCCTCGTCCGGTAGTCCCACCATGTGTAGACACCAGCGCCGCCGGCATGTTTTCGGAGAACATCCGTCAGGCGGAATCGCTCAACGAGGCTGCTCAGTTTATCCCGAGCCGCGGGGTCGCACAGAATCTTGCCGTCCCACTCGTCGGGATGCGCGACATCGAGATCGTTGGGTGCCACGTTGAAGTCTCCCGTCACGACAAATTCACCGTAGATGTCCGCCTGAAACTGAAGAAAATCGCCGAGCCCATCCAGCCACTGCAGCTTGTAGGCGTGCTTGTCGCTACCAATCCGCTGGCCATTGGGCACGTACACACAGACGAAGCGGATACCGAAGAACGAAGCGGCAATTACACGTGCCTGGTCGTCCAGGCCGGTTTCTACGTTGTCGGCCTCGGTGCGGGACAAGAAGGCCACGCCGTTGTACGCTGGCTGCCCGTAAATGGCGGCGCGGTACCCGGCCTGTGCCACTGCCTCGAAGGGAAACGTTTTGTCCGTGGACTTTATTTCTTGCAGGCAAACTACGTCGGGAGAGTGGCGCCGAAGGAAGTCTTTGATCCGTTCAAGTCGTGCCCGGGCTGAATTCACATTCCACGTGACCACCTTGATCGTCGAGGGAGTTTCCATGGGCTATTGTCCGGGATTAGCGTTTTGGTATCCGTTTGCGTACTGAAGCATATGTGACTTGTTCGAAAAACGCTGCGGCGATCAAGAGATTAATGACTTCTACAGTTCAGTTTGGAAGGTGCCCCCGCAGTTCGCTTGCTACGCACAGTGTCGCTTTTTTGTCGAACTTTGGAATCTACGCTTGAGTAGCATTCCGTCGATTCATGCGCGCTGCCGCCTGGGCCTCGCTGGTACTGATTGTGGCTTCCTGCGGTCGCCCTGAGGCAGACTGCCCTTCCATTCTGCGTGAAGCGGAGGGCCGGACGCAGCTTATTCGCTCTTCTCCGCTGCCGCCGGAACTCCATTCCGTGCAGACGAGACTGGCTGGGCTCTGCGCGGAATTTGCGGCGGTCGACTCCGTTCGTGCCTTGGCGGAAGGCGAGAGTCTAGAAGCACTCGAGGACCTGTTGCGGCGGGAATCGTCCCTGCTCAGCTTCGCATATGCGGCAGGCACGGCGTTTCTGGATTCAACCGCGATGGACGATTCAAGTGCTCATGCGGTGATGACGGCTGCTTTGACGGGCTTTGCAGAACTCGATTCGTCCGACCTCGCAGTGCGCGCGCGATTCGTAGAGGTGGCTGCCGCACGGTATGACTC
>JAAXGO010000188.1 GCA_012267425.1 Rhodothermales bacterium | reverse complement strand
TCTGGTACTTCCAGAGCGAGCACAAGCGGGTTCTTCTCGAGGCTTCGGACTTGTGGGAAACGCGTCCGGAGCGGCGCTCGTGGAGCGCGCGCGAAATCCGGGCTGGCATCATTTCGGAGACTTCCGCGCGCATTACCGGAGGGCTGCCTATCATCCAGACCTGCGTGGCCCTGTGTCCGCTGCTGGGTCTGCTCGGTACCGTCACCGGCATGATCACGGTATTCGACGCCATGGCGACGCAGGGCGGCAACGCGCGTTCCATGGCGGCCGGCGTGTCCATGGCCACGATCCCCACCATGTCGGGGATGATCGCGTCCCTGTCCGGCCTCATGGCAAGCACCGTAGTGCGGCGCAAGATCGAATACGAGATAGAGGCGTTTGAACAGCATCTGACAATGGACCACTGAGCGTCGCTATCGACCACTACGGAACGTAAGGAACACAAGGGGCAAATCCAGTGCGGCAGATTCGAACCCATGCGCGATCCGACGACGAATCGGACCTGAACTTGACGCCGATGCTGGACGTCGTGTTCATCATGTTGATCTTCTTCATCGTTACCGCGACGTTCATCAAACAGGCCGGTATCGACGTATTCCGTCCCGACGCGCAGACCTACGAGCAGAAGCCGACCGTGAGCGTACTCGTGGCCATCAGCGAGTCGGGCGAGATCTGGATCGACAAGAAGCAGGTCGATCCCACCGCGGTGGCGGCGCATATCGAGCGCCTTCACATCGAGAATCCCAAGGGCGGCCTGGTGATCCAGGCTGACCGCAACGCCAAGTACGAGGTGCTGAAGGCCGTGCTGGACGCAGCACGCGCGGTGAATCTGAACGAAGTGGCCATAGCCACGACACAGTAGCGACCGAGAACTGACGAAAGTGAAAGACCAGTGAAGGAGGAATCCGCATGATCACGCGTTACGCCATAGGTGTGGCAGCCGGGTTGGTTGTCACCTTCTTCCTGTTCCTGCTCATGCAAGCCCTGATAAAGAGCGACAAGAGTCCGTTTTCCGACCCGCAAAAGGGCCAGTTGCTCGACTTCGTTCGATTGCAGGAAGATCAGGAACTGATCACCAAGAAGCGGAAGCCGAAGCCGCCGCCGCCGCCGGATGAGCCACCTCCGGACATGCCGAAGCCGGACTTCGACTCCAGCATCAGCCAGGGCGTCGAGATCGGTGCGGTGAACGTCAATGTCGATCACAACCTCTCCGGAACGGGCGGATTTACGGCCGACGGCGAGTATCTACCGATCGTCAAGGTCGCACCGATCTATCCGAGACGCGCCCAGACGCGCGGCATCGAAGGGTACGTGTTGCTGGAGTTTATTGTCACGACGACCGGTGCGGTGCGTAATCCGGTCGTGATAGATGCCAAACCACCGGGAATATTCGATCGCGCCGCAATTCAGGCCGCGCTGAAGTTCAAATACAAGCCCAAGGTGGTTAATGGCGAACCGGTCGAGGTTGCGGGAGTACGCAACCTGATCAAGTTCGAACTCGAGGACGCGTAGGAGGCCCGGCATGCGTTTCAAATCTGTTGCCAGCACGTTGTTCGCGGGCTTCCTCCTCGCGTCGTTTTCGGGACTGTTCGGGGGGTCGCTCGGTGCCTTTGGCATAGGCGTTGAACCGGCGTACGCCTCGGAAGGCAGACGGCAGACCCGACGCGTGCCGACGATGAGCGAATCGACTTACAAGAAGCTGGCAGAGGCGCAGGAATTCATCGATGCGCAGGACTATGCGAGTGCCCTGAATATCCTCGACCAGATGCTCAATCGATCCCGGCGCTACAACGGCAATGAGCTCGGTTCGATCTACAACATGATGGCATTCATTCATTACGCCATGGATCGGTATGATCGCGCGATAATCGCGTACGAAAAGGTGCTGGCGCAGGGTGATCAGATCACCGAAGGATTGGAAACCCAGGTGATATACAGCCTGGCGCAGCTGCATTACTCGGAAGAGAACTACAACGATGCGTTGCGCTATATGCAATTGTGGCTGAGCCAGGCCGAAAACCCGAGTCCCGAACCGCATATCTTCATGGCGCAGGTCTACTATCAGATGAAGGACTATCCGAAAGCCATCGTCCAGGTGGAGACGGCGATCGACATCGCACAGACGCGCGGCACGGAAGTCAAGGAGACTTGGTGGGGACTGCTGAAATACCTCTACTTCGAGCAGGACAACTGGGCAAAGGTGATCGAGATCCTGGAGATCATGG
>JAAXGO010000187.1 GCA_012267425.1 Rhodothermales bacterium | reverse complement strand
ATGCCGGGACTCCCTTCTCCATGCTCATCCCGAAAGGTAATGTAACACCCGATAAAAATATTGCCCCCAGCACGGAACTTTCCATGCTACACCAGCGGATACATCTGTTCCGCCGTACGTCTGCAGTGTCTCATGCCATCCAAGGGTTGAGGGTATCGGGTCTATCAACAAATTCCCGACTACCCGGTACCCAATCAAGATGGGGTTCACCGGACGCTTACGTTTTACAGGCAATGGGCGTATCGTGGATTGTACGATGAGGTGTGAGTACAAAAGGCCTCTGGTGAAACACGGTGAACCGTGTTGCGCCGCTCTTCGCATCCGTGACTTTTCTAAGGCGGTCGAGCACGACGTCTTCATGCTGCGCTGAGTGATTCAGCGTGGAGCACCATATTGGACTGCGCGATTACGCGCAGGTCGTCTTCCACGTCATGCTCGTGCACAACAGGATCGAGCATTTCCGTAACCACAAAGTGGCTGAGTGGCTTACTCCGCCTCAAGCGCTGTTCGGACTTCCCTGAGCCTGTCACGCACTTCTCGAATACCCTCGAGTTCGCGGTTCCTTGGACCGTGCTCGATACCGCACCACCCGTGATACCCAGCAGCGAGGACGATTTTCATCATCCGCTCATAGTTAAGGTCATGGCTTTTGCCGTGGTCGTCCCAAACCGTCGTCTTAACGCTTACCCCCGTAGCATAGGGCATTAGCTCTTCCACGCCGCGGTACGAATCGTACGACTCGCCCTCTGAAATGCGGAAATTGCCGAAATCAGGCAACGTCCCGGCCCGCGGATGATCGGCCATCTTGATCGTGTCCCGGAGCCACTTGCCGTTACTGGAAAATCCACCGTGGTTTTCGATGATCACGTGCAGGCCGTGCTCGTCCCCGAATTCGCAGAGCCGCCTCAGCCCGTCGGCCACGAGCTTCATCTGCTCATCGTAGCTGCCAGCGCTGTAGCCGTTGACTCGGATAGAGTGGCAACCCAAAAATTTCGCGGCCGTCACCCACTTGTAGTGGTTTTCGACTGCCTGCATACGTACCGCTTCATCCGGGTCTCCGAGCCGCCCTTCCCGATCGCACATGATGAGGACACTTTCCACACCGAGATCCTCCGCACGCATCTTCATCTCGCCGAGATACGCTTTATCCTCCGCACGATCCACAAAGAACTGGTTGACGTACTCGATCCCCATGATATCGTTGTCTGCGGCGATCTGCGCAAAATCCAGATGATCCATCGTGCCGGCGAAAAGTAACCGGTTAAGTGACCACTCCGCGAGCGAAATCTTGAACGCCTTCTTGCCTGCGGGCATCGCCCCGAGCCTGCCGGCTACCGAGAGTCCAACGCAGGCAAGCGTCGTCTGCTTGAGAAACCTGCGGCGGCCTTGATGGTGGTGTTTCATGAGTCTATTGATCTGCGTTGAATCGAAGCCAGTCGAGCTCGAGCCACAGTTTGCTCGCCTCGCTTGTAAAGTTCAATGTAAGGACGTTCGCGCCACTCGGCCCTGCAACGGGTGTGGTGAGTTCGCGCCAATTGTCGAACGCCCCCTTTTCCAGCTGTGCAAGTCCCGATGCGTCCGGCGAAACGCCCTCAAGGTAGACCGCCTGATGCGGCGTCACCGGTTCGCCGGATTCAGCGCCGAGTTCCACCGCGAGCACCGTCGAGTCTCCACTGCTCATGGCCAGTGTTCCGTTTGCCGTTGCACGAAACCTGATCGTCACTGACACGATACCGTCAAGATTTATAGGCTCGTAAGCAAGCTGCGTACCGCTTTCGACACGCATTACGGTGAGCGCCGTGCGGCCCCAATGTTCGCTGGCTGGGCGTGCCGAATACGTTTTGCGCTCCGACAACGTGAACTGTGAAACGTGCTCCGCCTCCTTCGTCCGCGGGTGCAGTCGAACTCGATGGCAGTCGTCGCCGAGGCACGCTTCGATTTCGACGAAGCGATTCACATAGTGAACGTCCGGCGTATGCGTGTATTTGCGACTGATCGCAAACGATCCTTCGAGGGCAGTGAAGGTCTCCAACGGCATGGACGAGGTATCGAAGCCTGTAAACGTGCGGACCGTCACGGCGTCGGACAGTGCCCGGTCGGGAAGGTTCACTATGTATGCCATGGTGGAATCAAAATCGAAAAAGCTGCCGTAGGCCGGCTCTCGGAGACGAATCGCTCCGGACGGTGCTACTTCCGCTACATCTGGCACTGCGGGAATATCCTCCGTACCCCAATAATCGACGCGTACGAGCTGCGCGTTTGCGTTGCTACCCCAGAATTCGTCGCCCCACTCGGCGATGTAAAGACGGCCCTGTGGGCCGACTTCGATGTCGATCGGACTGATCCAGTCCCGGCCCGGCAGAAAGGGATCAATCTTGACGATACGCCCAACGGAGTCCACCGTCACGACCTGTACCCAATTGCGCATCCACTCGTAGATCATCACCTTGCGGTCCCAGTACTGCGGAAGCGCCCGGAGATGAGCCGTTAAAGCATCGTAGTGAAACGTCGGACCGGCCATGGGATTGAGCCCGCCCGCACCCAGTTCGGGAAATTCGTCCGACGTGCCATATGAATATGGGATCCACGCCGCCAGGGCCGGCGGAAGCACGCGTGTACCGGTGTTAAAACTCGATGCGTTGATCGGACGATCTGCGTGCTGATACGGCACCATGTCCTCTTCGCCGAACACATAGTAATCGGGGTTCACCGCATTGAATCCCGTAAACAGCGGCCAGCCGTAAAATCCCGGCTCCTGTGCCTGATTGAATTCGTCCCAACCACCGGGCGTACCCGGTCCCACGTCACCCCAGTACACCCATCCAGTGCTGTCGTCAATCGATATCCGGAAGGGGTTGCGATGCCCCATCGTGTAGATCTCTCCTCGATGCAGGGAATCGGCCTCGAAGAGGTTGCCGTCCGGGATCGAATACGTGCCGTCCTTCTCCGGTCGGATGCGCAGGATCTTGCCCCGAAGATCGTTCGTGTTTGCCGACGTTCGGCCCTGATCCGCAATGCGGCGCAGTGACACATCCTCGTGATCGCGCGCGCCTCCGGAGTTGTCCCCCGTCGACAGGTACAACAGCCCGTCCTTGTCAAACTGGACCGATCCGCCGGAATGGCAGCACTGGACGCGCTGAACCGGGACTTCCAGCATGACGATTTCGCTGTCCATGTTAAGTGCTTCGCCGTCATAGGTGAAACGCGACAGCCGATTGGTCACTTTCCCGTGGGCGATCGGCGAGTGATAGATGTACATCCAGCCGTTATCATCGAAGTCAGGATCAAGTGCCAGACCCAAGAGGCCATCTTCGATGTTCTTTTCCACAGGGATCCAGCCGATCACGCGCATCTTGCCCGTCTCCGGTTCCCAGATCTTTACGCTTCCCGCCCATTCAATGATGAACACCCTCCCGTCCGTCGTGATGTCTATCTCCATCGGGTCGGTAAGCTCTCCCGTTAATACCTCTTCGCGGTACGCCGACGCGAGCGTCGCTGTAACGTCTGCCTCAGCGTGCCCTGCTGCCCACTCAATTCCTCCAAGAACGTGACTCAGTAGCGCGGGGTCGTTCCAACTCTCGGTCGTATGGCCGACACCGGTATAGAACGCGCGGCCGCCGTCGTAGTGGTGAGCCCATGCAATGGGATGGTCGTGGCCCATTTTACCGCCCTCGTAGGTCCTTTCATCGACGACGGCCAAGACGTGCACGTCGGGCCTGGGATTGACGGCATAATCGTACCACTCATCGGTGTGGTTCCACCTCAAGGGCAGATGTTTCGTCGCAGGGTGCCGCCGGTCGGTCACAAGGACGTCTGCCGGTTGCACACGGGGATGGCTTTCGAAATACGCGCCGACGAGACCTCCATACCACGGCCAGTCGTACTCCGTGTCGGCTGCGGCGTGGACGCCGACATACCCGCCGCCGCCCCGGATGTAGGCTTCGAAGGCCGCCTGCTCTTCGCTAAGCAAGACCTCTCCCGTCGTATTGAGAAACACGACGGCCGCATACCGCGACAGGTCCATGAAGTCCGATCCGTCTTCCGTCGCAGTAACGGAAAACCCATGCTCGCTCCCCAGCGTGCGGACTGCCTCAATCGAAACCTCAATCGAAGCATGGCGCCAGCCGGAGGTCTTCGTGAATACGAGGATCTCGTATCGGGGTGGCTCCGGGTCGGCAAGTCGCTGCGGCACCGAACAGGACGCAAGTGCAATCAGAAGCACCGGCGTCATTACCACCGAAGAAATCCTCATGTGCAGCGGGCGACGTTCAGTCCAGACGTTTGACGCGAATGTTTCGATACCAGACTGGCTGGCCGTGGTCCTGTAACCCGATGTGCCCGGAGCGTGCAAACGCGGTCCCTGGAGTCGAAAACTTGTTCCACGTGCCGTCCGGATTGGTATGGGGTACGCGCCACCGGGCGATGTCCATGTCTATTGCGCGCTCGTTGTTCACGTCCACCTGGATGCGACTACCCTTGCACGTTAGTCGGTACTCATTCCATTCGCCGGGGGGATTGATCGCGTTCGTGCGCGGCTCCATCAGATCGTAAACCGCACCGGCAGTCCTCGTTTTGGAAACGCCTTGGTGCCCGTGCGAACTGGTGACCTGAATCTCAAGCCCTGTATAAACCGGGTCCATGACGTCGGACGTACGGAAAAATACGCCGCTGTTGGTCCCCTCGATGACCTTGACCTCGAGCTCTAAAATAAAGTCGCCGTACGTGCCCTCAGTCCAGAGATAATCCAGATTGTGCTCTTCTCCGTCCGGGTTGTCGCGCTTGACGGTAAGCTCACCATGCTCGACTGTGAACTTGTTGTTCTCTCCAGTAAGCCATCCCGCAAGATCCTCGCCGTTGAACAGTGTCTCCCAGCCGTCGTCGCTCTTCGCCGGGTCTTCAATAGCAAGCCCGTTGTCGAGAGGGCGGATCCAGATGTTACGGAACTGCACGTTGCTCGACGTCGGATCCAGCATGCCGTCTTCCCGCATGCCGCCGTGGTGTTGCAACGCCAGCGGCCCGCGCTCCGGAAGACCCGGAATCTGCGCCTGTTCGATCACCCACTGCCCATTGAGCATGACCGACACGCGGTCACCGACGAGCGTGATGTCCATCGAATTCCATTCGCCCATCGCATTGTCGGCCTTCATTCTCGGGACAGCTGCCGCCCGCTGCTCCGGCGTCGCGTCGGGATTCGTGCGAACGCCCCAGAGTTCGCCGGATCCCACACCCCAGTTCCAGATGTTGACCTGCTGAGAGGTGCCACGCAGAAAAATGCCAGAGTCCGAATTCGGAGTCGGCGTCGTTATCTGATTGCCGTCTTCGTCCACCTCGTATGAACCGTCGGCAAGGATAGTCGGCATGTCGAAAATGCCCGAAGCACCCTTGAAACGCCAGTCCACGTGAAGCTGGAAGTCTCCGAATTCCTCTTCCGTCCAGAGGTGCTTTTCTTCTGCCTCGGACTGTGCGTCATAGTCGATCATGAAATCGACAACTTTCCAGTGCCCGCCGTCGCCTTCGGGCACCTTCCAGCCCGTGAAGTCCTTCCCGTTAAACAGCGCGCGGTACTGCGGCCATTCGCGCCACGTTGGATACGTGTAACGGGGCGGCAGGGCGTTGGCATATTTCGGCTTGGGCGGTGAGCCCTGGTTGTAGAAGACGTAGAGTCCCGTCTTGCCGGCAAGAATGACGTCGTCCATCCCGTTGCCGTCCATGTCCTTGACGTTGATCTTCATACCGACGCCGACGACGTTGTTCGGCGGCGGACTGATGCCGCCTTCATCAGGGTAGTAGGGACCGTGGTTGTAGGACAGGATGTGTCTCTCGAATTCGCCTCCCTTTATATCGTACCAAAAGACGAACGATGGATCTCCCACGCCGACGTCGCCACCATAGTGCGCAAAAAGCCTCTTGCCCGCAATCAGGTCATCCTTTCCGTCACCGTTGAGATCGCCCAAGGCTAAGGTGTGAAATACGCTGTGGTCGGTTTCAATCCAGTGCCGTTCGAAGTTGCGATTGCCCGCATCATCGAGTTTCTGCTCGTACCAGGCAAGTCCGTAGGCGTGCGCTGATCCGATGATCACGTCGTTGAGGCCATCCTCATTTACGTCGTAAACGAGATCTGGATGGGCGGTTGAGCTCGCTTTTTCCGACTTCGCGCTTTCAAAATCCCAGTCGGCGTGGAAGAGCCAAGGACCATCATTGTCTGTTTCAGGCTGCTCATACCAACCCTGGCCCGTAATAATGTCCAAGCGGCCGTCCATGTTAATGTCACCGAGACCGTTACCGTGCGTATCGCCGTCGGTGCCAACGATATGTTCGATCCACCACGGAGCCTCGTCAATGTGCTCGATCCACGTCATCCCCTGCCCATCGACGAGCGACCAGTGGTTGACCAATATGTCTTCGTCGCCGTCACCGTCGATGTCGCCGTGGATGACACCTTCCATATTGAATGCCTGGTGGATCTTGTGCGACTCCCACTGCTCTCCCGGCTTGAGGGCCCGTCCTGGGTTTCTGTACCAATAGGCCCCCTTCATGAACATCCAGCCGGAGGCCACGACGTCCATATACCCGTCGAAATCCACATCGAGTGCAAACTCGCTGTTCGATTCGGTTTCCGGGCCGTTGGGCTCTGCGCCGGAACGATACCGCTCGTGAATGATCCACAGTGGCGCTTCGTACCAATTCCGTCCGGCGGCTATGTCGTAATCGCCGTCGTTGTCGAAATCCGCAACGGACGCCGTTTCGGAAAATGGTCCGAACCAGTAGCTGTTCTGAATCGGATCGTGCACAGGCCCGTCAATCTTGACGGGTATGAAGATGATCTCCGGTGTCTGTGCCTGACTCGCGGTCGGTCCCGCAACAAGAAATGCGATTGCGATAGTCAGGCAAATGGTTCTGGCCATGGTGATCCTCGGCAAGTGTGTTGTTGTGGAGTACTCGCCCCGGTGCCATCTACCGCAACCAAGCCTTCTTCACGTTGGGATTGCCGGCCGTGTCGAGCATGAGCATCTGGTCGACTGTCAGCGTCACGTCCAGGGCAGCAATATTCTCGACGACCTGTTCAGTTTTGCTACCGGCAATGATGGGCAAGACCGCCGGGCTGCTCTGGCGCATCCATGCGATGATGACCTGATTCATGGTGGCTCCAGTTTCACTGGCCACTTGCGCCAACGCCGCGAGGCGGTCATCCGCTTCTGGGCCTGCAAATTGGGCAGGCACAGGCTTATGGTCGCGGGTATACGCACCTTGAAGCAAAATCGAGTACGCGATCAGCGTCATGCCGTGATGCGCCGTGAATCGCTTCATGTCGTCGGTAAAGCAGATCTGCGGTCCGAAGTCCGCGCCGTGGCGCGGGCGCAGATATGTGTAGCGCTGCTCTACCACCGAGTAGGTAGACCAACCACGCAGTTCTGCCAACATATTCGCTTCCGCGATGCGCCAGAGCCACAAGTTGCTCGCGCCGATGATGCGCACCTTACCAGCGTTAATGAGCCGGTGGAAGGCCTCCATCGTTTCTTCGAGCGACGTATCGAAATCGTCGCGGTGCGCGTAATAGACGTCAAGGTGGTCCGTCTGCAGGCGGCGCAGGCTTTTTTCGCACTCTCGCTCAATTTCTGCTGCGGACAGCCCGCCGTTACAACCTGGATAGTCGAAAGCCAGCTTCGTCGAAATCGCAATCCGGTCCCGGTTGCCGCGCGCTGCCATCCAGCGGCCAATCGTGGATTCGCTTTCCCCGCCGACACAACCAGGATACCAACTCGCGTAAAAGTTGCCGGTATCAATGAACGTGCCGCCGCGGTCGTAAAACGCATCCAGAAGCGCAAACGAATCACTTTCGTTTATGCGGCTTCCGATCAGATCTGTGCCGTAGCAGAGCGCGCTGACTTCGACGTCTGAATTCCCAAGGTGTACGCGTTCCATAAATGTGCAAGAGTTACTCCATGAAGGTTACGATGGCCGCTCCCCCTATCATGAGCGCGGTGCCCACGACCTTTACGAGCGAAATGGGCGCTACCTCACTGCCGAGCCACCCGAAATGCGACAGCACCATGGCCGTGACGACCTGTCCGGCCAGAAGCGATATAAACAATGCGCCCGCCCCCACTTTCGGGATTAGAAACGCAATGGCGAACACGAGAATGGCGCCGAGAGCACCGGCGGTTAGCAGAATCGGATTCACGTCCGCAAGCGGCGCAAGCGCGCCCTTCTGCCAGCCGGTAAAACCGATGATAACGGCGCTCAGTGCACCGATGCACCAGAAGACGGCGTTAGCCACGCGCGGGTTGTCGATCTGCGCGCCGACCTTTCCGTTCATGGCCAGGTGGACGGCCAGAATGACCCCGAGAAAGAGGGTTAGAGCAAAGAACTGTAGTTTCATACTGCCTCCTTGGTTGGTGTGCGGTGTCAGACGTCGACCCAGCGGCGCTGGAGATGGCTCTCCCTAATCGCGTCACAGAGCACGATTTCGCGGTGTCCTTCTGCAAAAGTCGGATAGAGCACGTCGGTGGGGAGTACGCCGGCGTCTATCGCCTCATAGAACGCGCGGAAGCACTGTTTGAACGTGTCGGGAAATCCCTCGTTGTGACCGCCGGGATAGTTCGTCGACCCGCGGGCTAATTTGCCCAGAAGCGACGGATCCCGCGTGAGCACCTCGTTGGGTCGCCCACGATGTCCGATCCACAATTCGTTGGGCCTTTCGCTGTCCCACGCCAAGGCTTCGTTCGAGCCCGCAATCTCCCAGCGCAGGGCATTCTTGCGGCCCGCCGTTACCTGTGACACCCACATCACGCCCTGTGCACCACCCTTGAAGCGTAAGATCACGCATCCGCTATCATCGGTCGTAATTGGCACGGCGACGGTCGCCTCCGGGTCTGCGGCAGCCCCTGAAAACGTCTCCACCTCGCCGATCGGCCTGCGGCGGACTGCGTGCACAGTCCTGAGATCGGCGAAGACGGCTTCGACGTGAAGGCCGGTCATCGACGTAATGAGATCCATCCAGTGCGTTCCGATGTCCGAAACGGACCGAAGTGCGCCACCCTGCTCGGCGAGCACGCGCCAGTTGTAGTCGGTGTCGTAAAGCAGCCAGTCCTGGACGTAGCGGCCGACGACGGAGAACACTTTGCCCAGGCTCCCGCTTTGGATGCGCTCACGCGCTTCCATGTTGAGTGGATAGAAGCGGATGTTGTAGCAAACCCCAGCATGGAGCCCCGTTTCTTCAGCAAGACGAACAAGCTCTGCAGCTTGCGTAGCGTTCATCGCCAGCGGTTTTTCGCACATTACGTGCTTTCCCGCGCGGAGAGCTCGGCGCGCCATATCGTAGTGCAGTACGTTCGGCACAGCCAGATGCACGGCCTGCACCGAATCGTCGGATAGGATCTCCTCATAATCCAGGTACGCGTGAGGAAGACCCAGGCTACGACGTGCCGCCTCCGACTTTTGGGGTCGTGAACCCAAGATTCCGGTAATCCTGACCCCCAGTCGCTTCAGTGCCTCAACGTGCACAGGCCCGATGAACCCAGTCCCCGCAACGGCCACACCGATCGTATGCATGCCTCTATGCTCAGTAGGTGGGAATCTTGCGTCCGACCGTCTAGCGCCCAAAACCTGCTACGCATTCGTGGTTCGCCTTGAGCGCTTCGAGCGGCGGGTGTGACTCTTGTTCGTATTCGACGACGTACCACTTGATGCCGCCTACCTCCTCACTCCGATCGAAAATTTCCTCCCAGGGTAGCCCGTCCTCTCCGATGAACGCCTCGAACGGCTCTTCGGCGCCTTGCAGGTAGGGCTTGACGTGCATCGAATTGATCCGGTCCGGATTGTCGTTGATAATCTGTACGACGTCAGCACCTCCATGAGCTGCGTTGCCTGTATCGAGCTGCAGAATCATGTCGCTGGGGGTATTCTGCGCGATGAGATCCCAAATAGTATCACTTCCCATGTCCTGGTTGAAACTATACGCGTGGTAGTAGTACCCCGTCTGCATTCCGTGTTTGCGAAGCTTTTCCTGAGTGGTAGTGAATGTTTCCGCCGTACGAAGGACCTCATCTCGATCCGTTCGGCGGTCTTCTGCAAGGCCTGCTACGATCAGATTCGTATTGCTAAGCTCGCCATGGAAGTCGATGGGCCGCTGCAGCTCGTCGCCCTCGAGTACGGGCAGGCCGAGATGTGCACCCGCTACCTGCACGTCCAGAAGTGCACGCAGCTCCGCCGGCTTGTCCACATAGCCGTAGTAGCCTGCGAATTCCTCGCCTGCGTAGCCCAGTGTCGCCACTTGGGCTAGCGTATGTTCAAAATCCTGTTCCAACAGATGGCGGAAGCAGAAGAGCTGCACTCCGACCGGTACGGCACTCGACATCTCGGCCACGCCTTCATGAGGATGATCGTGTGCGGATTCTGCACAACCAACAAGTTCTGCAACGGCAAACGTACCTGCCGTGGCCTTGAGGAAATCGCGCATCGTCCAAGGTCGACGAAAATGTTGTGGAATCACCTTCAAAATCGATTGGCGTGTGTGGGATGACGATCTGAGCGGGAAATCGCCATTTACAGAGCCTTTAAGGTACAGCAAAAGAGGCGACAGTCGCGCCGCCGAGGCCGGTTATGAAAGCGCTTCCAATGCAAGCGCCCTACTGTACCGAGAGTGCCTTCTGGACCGGCTGTAGCCCAAATTCGCGTAGCTTTTGTCGATCGCTTGGTTTGCACGAATGCTTTGGAGAATCTTCGCTGGAGAGGTTTGGAGTCACTTGTGGATCTGGACCACTTTGTCGCAGGCGACCATTCGAAGGGCGCGCGTCTTGGTTTGGCCAGCGCATGCTGCCGCTTTACCTGAAAAATCGGATGCAGGCCGGGGATGGAACGTCTGTCATGGCCGCTGTTGGTGTGAGTACGCCTGTTGCACTGTCGATCCGAAACATCACGATCGTGTCGGAATCCTGGTTGAGCGCGAATAGAGAACTGCCCGTCGGATCGATCCCGAAATTCCGCGGTGTCCTGCCTCGCGTCGACTCCAGCCCTATTCGCCTAAGCCTCCCGCTATCGGCTTCGACTGCAAAGTGCACAATCCTGCCGATGCTGCGGAGCGAGCCATAAACGAAGCTCCCGGAGGGCGAAACATGAATGTCGGCACCCGACGGCGTACCGGCAAAATCTTCCGGTAATGCTCGGAACGTGTCGACGATCCTGAGTTGTCCGGTCGCTGACTCGTACGACAAGAGGGTTACGGTCGAATCGAGCTCATTCATCAAATAAGCGAATCGGCCCGCGGCGTCAAATGTCAGATGCCGCGGCCCTGCACCAGGCTGCAATTGCACCGGCTTTGGTCCTTCTGCAAGCACTCCACTTCCGTGATCAAACCTATACGACACCACTTGGTCTGTTCCGAGGTCGGCAATGTGGACAAACCTCCCCGACCTGTCGGGTACGATGCAGTGGGGATGAGGGGCTTCCTGCCTGGCCGTATTGACGCTCGATCCAACGTGTTGTACGGCGTCCGTCACCTTACCGAGAGAACCGTCAGGCCGAATCTGAAGCACGGCCACGGTTCCGCCCATATAGTTTGCCACCAAGACATGCCCGCCTTCCACGCTGACGTAACAAGGCGCCGCACCCTCGGACCGCTGCCGATTGATCAGCGCCAACTCGTGCGTAGACGGGTCTACGGCAAAAGCGTACACCGCGCCGCCTGGCCTTCCTTCGTAGTGAAGTACTTCGCTTACCGCGTAGAGTGTTCGACCCTCCGGCCCGAGCGCAATGTAGGACGGATTGACAATGCCGGTCGTGATTCCCTTCAGCGTGAGCGAAGCCGACTCGGGATCAAAGTCATAGTGATAGATGCCCTCTCCCTTCCCCTTTACGTGAGCTTCGGTCTGCGTGTAGGTCCCGACATAGACGGTGGCCATGTTACGTTCGCTAAGTGATTGATACTGATACTCTGTAGTGTTAGGCCGATTCGCCCACCTTGAGTCCGGCAAGGTATTCCAGCGCCCTGACCAGCGCATGGTTGCCTTCATGTCCCAGACCGCGCGCCTGCAGAGTGCGGTAGAGCTGGAAACACAGACTCGTAGCAGGAACCGGTACACCCAACTGATCCGCGGCTTCAAGTACGAGTCGCAGATCCTTTTGCTGCAGATCAATAGTAAAGCCTGGCCGAAAATCCCGGATGATGGCCTGTGTGGCACGGTTACTCAGCGTCCAGCTGCCTGCCGCGCCGTGCTCGACGGCAGCGATCGTTCTTGAGAGGTCAAGCCCGCCTGCTGCGGCAAACAGAAGGGCCTCGCTGACTGCGAGCATTCCCCCCGCGACCAGAATCTGATTGACCAATTTCACAGTCTGTCCAGCTCCCTGCGGACCGACGTGTGTGATGGTCTTTCCCATCGCGCGCAAGACAGGCATGGCACGTTTGAGTTGATCGGCATCTCCGCCTACCATGATGCTCAGCGTACCGCACGCCGCTCCCTCGCTGCCACCGCTGATAGGGGCATCCAGCATCGAAACATCATTCTCTCTCAAGCGAGCAGCGATTTCGCGTGCTGCCTGCGGGCTGATCGTACTCGTGTCAACGAGAAGCGAGCCAGGCTGCAGGCCCTGGATCAGGCCGTCGTTTCCCAAAACCACTTCTTCGACGTCCGCTGTGTCACTCACACACGTGACCACAAGTGTGCAATTGCGGGCCAAGTCGGCGGCGCCTTCGGCCGGATGAGCCCCCGCTTCGACAAGCGGCGCCATTTTGGCGGCCGACCTGTTCCACACATGCAGATCGAAGCCCGCACGCAAGAGGTTGTGGGCCATTCCCTTGCCCATGATTCCAAGGCCGATAAAGCCGATCGATTCCGTCATGACGCCATTCATTTAAACGCTCTACAGGGAGCCTTTACGAGTATCGGGAGGACTTCTCCCCGCTCGTTGTAGAATAAAAAGTAGAGATGCGGAGGCTCGTTATTCTCCGCAAGAGTGGAGCATACGAACAGAAAACCGCCCGGAGTCCTCTGACGTTACGTAGGTTTGGACCACTTCTCCGTACCGATCCGATGATTCCGGCTCACGCGGCAGGCTGCCCGCTCGCCAGTTGGTATCCTCGAAACGCCCTGGACGAGTACTCCTCGATGTCCCTTTGATCGATCGAGTGAAGCTGCCAGTGCCTGTCGCTGCAGACCTTGGAGAAATCACTGTCGATCTCCCCGCTGAGGAAGAACCGGGGAGAATCGTCCACGCCCTGCGGAAGCCCCCGATGCGGCATGATTGTTCCACATTAGCTCGGTCATCCAGCCTGGATGTGGAAATGGGCGACACGAGCACCTTGGATGGAGTCCCGCTTTCGTGCATGACCGTCAGTAGCCTCAGTCGCTGCTTCACGCCCACAGGGGTCTTGCCAGGATATTCTCCATCTCGTTCGGACTGCGGTAGGTCTTGTATGTAACCGGATCAGAGTCTGCCGGACCAGCCATGGGCAGCTACTCAATGTGCGGCATTTCGCAGTACTTTGCTCGTGCCGAACCGAATCAAGGACCACACCCAAGAGAGCTGCGATGTGCACGCCAGCAATTTGAAAACGGCAGTCAGGAGATCGAGAGTTGCCGCTTGATCTCGCGTACAGCGCTCCGCAATTGGGCTGCACGATTGCGCCAGCGACACTCTAGAGAGATCCGACCATGATAGCCGACGCTGCGCAGCGCTGCGAAAAAGGACGTGAAATCCTCCCCGTGCACGCCGGGCGCTGCTCGGTCACGTTTCTCCGCAAC
This sequence comes from Rhodothermales bacterium, assembly GCA_012267425.1. GTDB lineage: Bacteria > Bacteroidota > Rhodothermia > Rhodothermales > Bin80 > Plut-88865. Next base: position 2,843 of record JAAXGO010000187.1, on the reverse strand, counting down.
GTGGCAATGACGGATGGCATCCCCGGCAAGCAAGACATCCTCTGCGCCCCGCCCTTCCTGAAGCACATGATAGATATCGAAAGTGAGCTGCACCGCGGGATGATCAATATCGCGGATGATCTCCAGCGATTCCGGCACCGTATTCAGGAAATTCGTTTCTGTCCGGCGGAGCGGCTCCAAACATAAGGTGATGCCATAGTTGGAGACCAGCGGCGCCATTTTGCGCAGCAGCTCGACGAATTGTTGCCGGGCAGCCGCCTTCGAAAAGCCGTCCGGAACGTAGCGGGCGCCACCGCTGCCGAATACGATGTGCTCGATGCCCACCTTCCGTGCCTGATGAAATGCCGTATTCACGTAAAGCAGCACCGAATCGTGGCTGGCATCCGGTCCGACGACCTTGAGCCTGGACGGCAGGAACTGGTTGGCTACCGGTACCGGCAGGCCAATCGCTCGCACTGCCTTGATATTCTGTTCAAATTCGGTTGATGGAGCCTCGGGGACGAGAAACCGTTGAACTGTGGGTTCGACGAACGGCAGCCGCCGTTGACGTACTCCAGGTGTCCGTCGATGGGACCACAAATGCCGACCGAAAGGGAGTCAGGTGCCCAAACACCCATCACTCCGAGACCTGTGGCAGCTGCCAGTGCCGACTTAATGAACTCGCGGCAGGACGCAGTGTCCGATCGACTATGGACGTGGCCTGTCATTGTCGAGACGGAGGCCGCAGGCAAAGCACGGTTTCCTGTAATGAAACCGCCAAAGTACTGCGCGGCGCAGTTACAATCAGCAGACTACCCGCTTACTGTCTCGATTTATCTCACCCGGAACCGCTAAAGACGAGCGAAGCGCACGGTCTTTGCGCCAAGGTCTCTCCGCTCATGACGTGGATTTTTCTAACCGATCTGCGCGTCGGACAGCTCCAGCGTCCGTTGCCCCTTCCATCGATCATCTACACGCAGCCACAGGTGCCACCTCATGCATGATCGTACGGCTATGGCCGGCAGCACGTCGAACAGTGCCTCTACGGTGGCCTTGCAGGCCTCCGTGCCGTCCACGCCAACGTTCACCAGCGCCTCACGTCTGCCAGTGCGACGGACGCCACCGGCGCCCGCGTGTCGGAGCTTGCAGGCCTGCGATGGGAAGACACGATAGCTCGCAACAATGGCACCGATCAACTGACGCTCTTCGGCAAGGGCGAAACCACGCGTACCGTTCGAGTCTCTGGCACCGTGTGGAGTGCCCTCAATGCCTTGCGCCGTAATCACCGGGAGGGGGACGCGGTGAGGATCATGACCCGATGTTCGCCGGGCAGCGTGGGCTACTGACTCGGAAAGGCATCCACGATCAATGTGAGGCGAGCAGCTTGTGATGCCGGGGTCGTTCAGCCGGTTTCCGCCCACTGGTTTCAGCATGCGTCCGCCTCACACCCGCTTGATCGAGGTGCCCCCGTCCATCTTGTGCAGGCCACATTAGGGCATGCCAGCCTAACAACCACTTCGCGCTACGTCCATGCGCGACCTACAAATTCGCTCGCTGCGTACTTGCCAGTATGAGGGCGCGAAATGCCGCTGTCGCCGATGGTTGCTGCCTTACTACGGCTATTCGGCGATTTTGGGACGCTCGAGTGCGTGTTCCGATCACATCAGGTCGGCAGGGTTATGCTGGCGGCGTGCGTCTATTTGCGCCACTCCCGGTACCCAGAGTATAAACCCATACCAGCAAACCACAAGAGTACAAGCCCGGACCAATTAAACACAGGTTGTCCATCAGTAAGGACAAGACATATGAGGAGCAGAGCAGCCACAACGGGTACTGCAGAACGCTGCTTGCGGTTAAGGGGCAGCTTACGGATCAGCTTGTACATGGGAGGTGGTCCTACTTCGTTGGACAGTTCGAGGGCAAAGTTAAGGTGGATTCCGACTGGGTCTGAGAGTCCATTGATTTGGGCTTCTACACGATGAACGCAGCTATAGTAAACGGGAAAAACGCGTGGGGGCGGCGGATGGTTCGGTGCGCCTCCGGCCCGCGGCCTCATGGGTATGCGTCCCGGTGCGTGAAGAAGCGATTGGGCACGCGGACGGGCGGGTGCCCGCCCAGCGACGAATGCGGGCGTACCTCGTTGGAGAAGTCGATCCACGAGCCGATGATCCGCTCGGCGTCCAGCCCGTTGCGGAGCTCATGCAGGTACACCGCCTGGTACTTCAGCAACCGCCACAGCTGCGTTCATCGAGCGGCTGTGGCGGACAAGCCCAGCCGGGAAGCAGCCCTGCTGACCGTGGAATTCGCTCGAATATTTCAGCCCCGTGGCTGGTACTGGAAACCGTGATCCACATGCGGAGGTGGTCTCGCTGTGACGAGCTGAAGAGCTCCCTCGGACAGCTTGGCTACAGGCTCTCGAACCGTTCTCGACGCATCGGACTTCGGGGTGCCCCAATCGCTCCGGCGGCTGTTCCTGATGGGAGACCGTGAACGCAAACCCCGCTCGCGTTTCCACGGCGGGGCATGACGACGAATTCAAGCTGCCGGTCGGGACTCGCAGAGACCGGATCAGGCTGCTGGGCAACGGCGTCTGTCCGCCTGTGATGGAGGCAGTGGTTCGGTCGGTCGCCTTCACGAGGACACGCCTGTCGGCGGCGGGATTGTGTTCGCAGTCCATGTCGCGCGCAGCAACAATCCCGCGGCGTCGCGCATAAAGAAGCCCTGCGCCGCGTACAGAAACAGGAGGACACTTCAGGACCGCGGCCGCGCCAAGTACTTCCACGGGCGGAAGGACATCCTGGCCGCCTTCATGGAAGAGCTGGAGCTGGCCAAGGACAGCGGCGGCGGGACCACCTTTCTGATCC
>JAAXGO010000186.1 GCA_012267425.1 Rhodothermales bacterium | reverse complement strand
CCTCACCGATCTGGCCGGACCGGCTGGATTTCCTGTCGATCCTCTCGACGTTGACGACATCGCCTGCGGTATTGACGCCTTGCTCAAGGACGGAGAGCTTCGCAGCAGGATCGGGAATGTCGGACCGGAACTCGCCATGCGCTATTCGTGGGAACGGGCCGCGAACAGGACGTACGAGATTTACGAGAAAGTGTTGCATTGAAAGTTCTGTTCGTCTCGGCCTCCGATCCTTACGCAGAGACGGCCGGCGCAGACTTGCGTCTGCGCACGTTTCTTGAAGGCGCGGTCCGCCGGTATGAGGTCGATCTGTTGTGCCTGGCCGAACGAACTCGAATAGAAAAACCGGGACCAGGCCCGCTGGCAAGGCTCGAAACGAGGCGGTTTCGCGCAAGCGGCCGTATCAAAAGGCTGCTGCGGTCGTTGACGCTTCGCTTGCCTGATCTCGCGTTGCGATCGTGGTCCCGAGATATGGCGATTGCCTTGTACCGCCGGTTGCTGCTGGACGACTATTCCGCAGTGCACATAGCCGGCTTGCAAATGGCGTATCTCGTCGACGTGTTCCGGGCCGCGTTCAAGGCGGAGCCAAAGAGACCAGCGTTGATATTCGACGACCTGAACGCCGAATATGTCGTCCATCGACGTATGTCCTCTGTCGAGACTCGCAGGAGGCGGTGGCTCCGCGCCTTGTATTCAGCCGCGCAACACCCGCTTCTCCGCGCCTATGAAACGAAAGTAATTCGAAGCGCCGATGTAGTCATCTGTCCCAGCTCCGACGATCGTGACTGGTTGCGGGCGCTCGACGCCTCAGCCCGAATTGAAGTCGTGCCCAGCGGTTTGAATACCAAGGCTTATGTTGAAGTGTCGCCTCCTGCCGAACGTCCCGTGGCTGTGTTCGTCGGAGACCAGACCTATCGCCCCAACCGGCAGGCGGCAGACTGGCTCGAGTCGAAGATCGCGCCTGCGGTATGGAGAACGCTGCCCGAAGCGGAATTTGTGGTTGTGGGGAAAGGGTATCGACCGTCGGCAACGATAAACGGCGCCGGCGCGTTCAGATATGCAGGATACGTCAGCGATATAACTTCGGTGATCGAAGCGTCGAAGGTCGTGCTGGCGCCGTTGCTTGCCGGGGGCGGGATAAAGTTGAAAGTGCTCGAAGGAATGGCGGCGGGCCGTCCCGTGGTCACCACCTCGGTCGGCGCCGCCGGGATTGATGCCAAAGGCGGCCGGGACTTGGTGGTCGCGGACGGCGTGGAAGCTTACGCGCGGGCGCTTGTATCCGTTCTCTCCAACACTGCCCTCGCCCGCGAATTAGGCAATGCGGCACGGGGTCGCGTCACCGCCCTGTACGATTCCACGGTTGTCGGATCAACCTACGTCGAAGTCCTCGAGCAAACCATGAGTCCCGCTCACTTTTGATGTCCTCGATTTCGGTGTGCGCCACAGTCAAGAACGAAGCCGAGGCCGTCGAGGAGCTGATTTCGGATCTCAAGAATCAGACCCGGTTGCCAGACGAGGTCGTCGTCGTGGACGGAGGGTCGACCGACGGCACAGACGTACGGCTTGCGGCGGGGCTTGAAGGATGGACGTCCTTCAAGCTCATTCACTTCCCCGGCTCCAACATCTCTCAGGGCAGGAACCGGGCCATCGCTACGTCCTCCGGAGATATAGTCGCGCTGCTCGATGCGGGACTGCGTCTCAAGCCGGAATGGCTCGAATCGCTGGCCGGGGCTCTGGAATCTGGGGTCTCGGCGGACGTTGTTTTCGGGTATGTGCTTTCGCGACCAGCCGGCTTTTTTGGGACGGTGCTGGGGGCCGTAACGATCCGGGACGAGTCGGAAATCGATCCCGACGAATATCCGCCAAGCGCGGGATCGCTGGCCTTCAGGCGAGAGTTCCTGGAAGAGTGCATTTTCCCGGAATGGTTGGATTTTGGTGAGGACATGTATCTCGACCTGAAGTGGCGCGCCGAGGGACGCCGTCTCGTCCACGCGTCGGGAGCGGATGTCGGATTCCGTCCTCGCCGCAACTTGCGGGCCTTTTTTCGCCAGTATTTCAACTACGCCAAAGGCGACGGCAGAGCCGGGATGTGGTGGTCACGGCACTTGATCCGGTATTGCTCGTACGCCATGGGGATCTGGCTTTGCGTTCTCGCTCCGGGCCGCCCCGTTGTTTTGGTGCTGCTAGCGGTCGGCGGACTGGCCTATTTACGAGGCCCATACCGCCGTTTGGCCAGATTGATTCCGCGAATGTCGCTGCAAGCGGCGCTGGCCGCTGTGGTGCTGGTTCCCGCGATTCGAGCGGTGGGAGACGTGGCCAAGATGCTCGGTTACCTCGTTGGCCTCAACGAGGCGAGAAAGACCGGACGTCCGCAAGGTTAAACAGGTATGAATGAGACTCCCCAGGGCGAAGGCCCACCGGACGTTTCCATAGTAGTAGTCACGTTTGACGTGCTTCCGCAACTTCGACGCTGTCTACAGTCGATCCCCGCCGCCTTAAACGGACTTCGTTACGAGCTCACGGTCGTCGAAAACGGTTACGGTGACGGCACGTGGGAGTGGCTAGTCGGCCTCGAAGACGTGCAGGCGATTCGCGGATCACCTGCCATTGGATTCGGCTCTGCGGTAAACAAAGGGCTGTCCGGAGCAAAAGGGCGCTTTTTTTTGATACTCAATCCCGACACGCTGCTTCCGCCTGCAGGTGTTGCGCAACTTGCGGCAAATATGGACGGGGATCCGGGGATCGGCATCGTAGGTCCCAAGCTGGTGCGGAGCACGGGTGAACTCGACCGCGCAAGTCGACGGTCCTTTCCTACTCCCGTAACCGCGCTGACTCGAATGTTGCGGCTCGATGCCGTCTTTCCTGGAAAGCCGATTTTCGGGGGCTACAACCTGCTGCATCTCGACCCCGACCGCGCGTGCGACGTGGACGCTGTCGCGGGGGCTTTCATGTTCATCCGCAGCGAGGTATTTCGGTCACTTGGGGGATTCGACGAAGGGTTTTGGATGTACGGGGAGGATCTGGATCTGTGCTACAGAACCCATCAGTTGGGATGGAGGGTGCGTTATGCGCCTGCGGTCGAGGTGCTGCACGAGAAGGGAGCGTCGTCGTCGCGTCGCCGCCTGAAAACGCGCTACGAGTTCTATCGAGCTATGGCGCGGTTTTACCGGAAGCACCAGGCCCCGCGACAAAAACCTGCGCTGAATATGGCTGTTCTCGCTGCTATATTTGCTTTGGGTTCGGCTGGTGTGGGCAAGGAAATCGTCAGGTACGCCGCCCGACTTGCAACTGGAAGCAACCTTGATTCGTAGACGGGACACGCCGACGGGTCTGCTTTGATGCGGTCAATGGCGCGTCCCCCCGAAGCGTTCGGAGCTTTGCGGCGGCTGTCGCTTCGAAGGGTTGAACTGGAGACCATTTTCGGCATCGCCCATCCGGTTCTCGACATCGCACTGGTCTTCGCGGCGGCTGTTCTAGCTTTTGTACTGCATTTCAAGCTCGGAGTCGGACCAGACACCCCTTATCAGGGTGCCGGGTTTTTCTATCCGGTATTTGGTGCGTTCGAGCTTTTGTTCATTGTCTCCAGCTTCGCGCTTCGGTCGTATCGCAACCCCGCCCGCCACGGGCTGGTTACGCGGTTATTCAGGGCTTTCTCGGTAGTGAGTCTCGCGATGGTGATAACCATTACGGTCACGTATCTGTTGTTTCCCAACAGGCTTGAGCTGGCGAAAGTGATGCTGGCGCTCTTTTGGGGAATAGCTATCGTGCTTGTATTCGCCGGGCGTACGCTGCTTGCGCGATTGGTGAGAATCCTGGCGAGCTACGGTGCCGGTTCGGAGCGCGTCTTGATTCTGGGAGCGGGTCCGGAAGCGCGTCAGGTTTTCGACATTCTTGTCAAATACCCTGGACCGAGATACACGGTGGTCGGGCATCTCGCTGCTCGGGACGATATCGATCCGGAGGCGACCGACGCCCCTATTCTCGGGCGTCTCTCATTGCTGCCGGGAGTTATTACGGAGCACGAGATCGACAAGGTGATCGTGGCGATTCCGTCGCTCGATAGAGAGCGAATGCTTGAGATCGCCAACGTTTGCGATTCGGCGAGGGTGGGAGTTTGGATGCTTCCTGATCACTTTCAACTGATGATGTCGCCCGTGGACGAAAACGAGCTGTCTGGTTTGCCATTGATGGCGATAAACGAGGTGCGACTCAAAGGAGTCAGCCGGCTCATCAAGCGGATTGTGGATGTCGCGCTGGCGTCGATATTGCTCGTGTTCCTGTCCGGGCCGATGCTCGTAGTCGCTCTGGTTATATGGGTCTTTGATCGCGGCAGCATTTTTTACGTGCAAGAGCGCACAGGACACGACGGCCAGCGGTTTCCCCTGATCAAATTTAGGACCATGGTCGATGGCGCTGATCAGCAGGAACGGGATTGGACCGTGCCGAACGATCCGAGAGTAACCAAGATGGGCAGGCTGTTGAGGCGTTTTTCGATAGACGAGCTTCCGCAACTCATCAACGTGCTGCTCGGCCAGCTCGCCTTGGTGGGACCGCGCCCCGAGTTGCCTCGATACGTGCAGGAGTTCGCGAGACTCTATCCTCGATACACGCAACGCCACCGAGAGAAATCCGGCATGACCGGCTGGGCGCAGGTCAACG
>JAAXGO010000185.1 GCA_012267425.1 Rhodothermales bacterium | reverse complement strand
GTCCAGCCTTAAAGAACGCAAGCAGGAATCGGTGGACTGGGACAACATTCCCAGTCCGAACCCGCGTTATCGTGGATTGAGCGTAAAGGAGGCAGCGCGGATACTGCTCAGGAGGTCGCCAAAGAAGCCGAAGTAGGAAATAGCAGTATCAACTCAACTATATAATTCTCTTAATAATACGGGGGGGGGGTAAGACGATTCATAGCAGTGTGCAATTGCGATACGGTGGAGTCCGTGCCAAAAGCATAAGAAAGAGAAAGTCAGAATGCAAGCGATCCATTGATACCGAGGTGCGCCAGCTCTTGAGCTCCTCAGCCACGCGACGCCGCTCCTTTCCGAGCCGCTGGCGTTCTTCGGCAGGCATATCGCGGACGTTGCGTGGGAATGCTGGCCGCTGCGGGGCTCCCGCAAACTGCTCGGCCGGTCCACCCATCAGCTCAATGATGCTTAAACCGAGCTCCGTCATGTATCCAAGGATCTCCTCGGCACTACTTGGCATGGACCTGAAACTGTACGAAATAGCCCCCACGCGCACGTCTTGCCGCAGACGGCTCCACGAGGCAGCCGGCAATATGGCCGCAGCGGCAACCACACCCGCCGTGCGCAAGAACCGGCGACGTGACGTATTGTCAGCCTTATGATTCTCTGAGTCGTCCATAGCAGCACCTGACCGTGTAGGTTATCATTGCGTTGAGCCGTAAAGTGGTGCGGTCACAATATACAGCGTGGCTCCGCCGAAATTAGAAAACCTCGCTATCACGGCTCCTCGTCATCCAGCATATAGATGGCCCGTAGATTGCGACAGCACTGGTGCCAGTCGAGGCCGTAGCCCACAACGAACCGATTCGGGATCGTGAACCCGACGTGATCGATCTGCACGTCTGCCTTGAGCGCTCCTTTCTTGTGCAGCAGTGCAACGACCGTCATTGACTCGGGATTAAGCGTCTGCATCGACTGAAGCATAAAGTGCAGCGTGAGCCCCGAGTCGATGATGTCGTCGACAACGATGACGTGGCGTCCGGCCAGGCTTGACGCAATAAGCAGATCCGCCTGTACCGTACCCGAACTAACGCGCTGCGCGCGGTATGAGCTAAGTTTGCAGAAATCGATCTCGCACGGAATAGTGATTGAGCGCATGAGGTCGGCAACAAATATGAATGATCCGTTCAGGACACCAATTATCAGTGGCTTCAAACCAGCGTGCGTTCTGCTCAGATGCTGTCCGATCTCTGCAACGCGAGTTTGGATGGTCGCTTCGCTCAAAAAGAGCGAAAAGCGGACGCCTGAAATTTTTATGGACTGTGCGGCGACTGCGGACTCTTGAAATGATATTGCAACTCGAGCGCTCATTAGGCCGCAGTGTAGCTCAGCCGGGCAAAACGGGTCGTGCTCTCGGTCACCTTGAACGACTCAGACAGCCTCCGCCCCACGACCCAGACTACGTCATCACCTGACAGGAGAAGAAACACGTCGCGTCGGTAATTCGACTGGATTTTAGTATCACACAGAAAATCGCTCACCTTTTTCGTTCCGAGCATCCCAAGCGGCCGAAAAGAGTCGCCAGCACGCCAGCGCCGAACCCGTAAAGGAAACCGAAGTCGTAACGCATCGGCGAACACCGACTGCGGCGCTCCGTCACGTAGGTCATCCGGCTCATAGTCCAATATGTCTACGCAGACCGATCCGTCCTTCAGTGCCACAGCACGGCCCGGGTGCACAGGCAAAATTTCGTTGTTATTTCCGAGTTCCTTCGATGGGCACTCCGAGAAAATGAGGCTGCCTCGTTCTCTCCGAACGATTCCACCGGCGAATTCAACGCGACGGCCCACCTGAGAAGAGAGTAACTGCTCGAGTTCGCGGGCAATCGCCGCGGTCTGCCGTACGTCGGGAAGCCACCGCCGAAGTGCCTCCAGGAGCATCCGTCGCTGCCAGACGGAAGGCAGCGTAGCGAGTGTATCTGAGTCCAATTCCTGCACGTTCGGCCTCGACACAAACGCAAAGCGAGACTCAACGGCGGGCTCGAACTCGCTGTCTACGTAGGCTCGCATGAGTTCTGCCGACCGTGCGATGTTGTGCGCAGCGTTCGGTCCCCATTGTTCCGCGAGAACCGGCAGCACTTCGGTGCGCAACACTGCCCGTCGATACTTTGACGACCGGTTCGTCGAGTCCTCCCGCCACGTGATTCTGTGCTTGCGGGCCCACACTTCGATATCCGTCCTCGATACTCCCAAGAGGGGACGAACGACGCGGACTGCGCTTCCAGGTGCAAGCGGGCGGCTAACTGGCATGCCGGCGAGGCCCTCAGGCCCCGTGCCGCTGAACAGATTGTTAAGTACGGTTTCTGCTTGATCATCCACGTGGTGGGCGAGTGCCACGCGGTCGATGGCTGCTGCCTGTGCGACCTCTGTGAAGAACTTGTAACGAAATTCGCGAGCTGCCATCTGGGTCGAAATCCCTGTCGTGGTGCTTCGTAGCTCCGCTTCGGCGCTCGTTACGTGTACACGAACGGAGAGCTTTTCGCACACCGCTCGCACAAAGGCTTCATCTTGGTCTGACTCGTCACCGCGGAGACCGAAGTTAACGTGAGCAGCTTCGAGCGTATAGCCCAATTCATGCAGCACCTTGAGCAGGATGATGGAATCGAGGCCACCGCTGACTCCGACGAGCACGCAAGCGTCGGAATCAAGGAGGTTGTTACGATCGATATGCTCCCGGATGCGATGGAGAAACATGAATCGAGGTAGGCTGCATTGGCGCGCAGGTACACAGCCTTTCAAACCGTTGTTCCGCTAGAGATTACCGACGGGCCGTAAACCGCTTTTCCAGTTCTTCAATCGAAATCCTAACGAGGGTAGGACGATTGTCCGGCGAAACGTACGGCATCTTACACATGAACAAGCGATCGATCAGAGTGCGCATTTCCATCGGAGAAAGCGGCTCGCCCGCCCTGATCGCACCACGCCTTGCCATGCTTCGTGCGAGGCCCTCGCGGCCACGAATGCGAAGCGTTTTTTCGCTGCTTCGGTACTCATTCAGCAATTCCTGCAGAATGTCCTTCTCCACACCCGACCTCAGCTCCGCTGGGATACCTCGAACGACGAACGTATACCCACTTAATGGCTCTATGCTGAACCCAATAGTCTTCAGGTCGGGCAGCAGCTCGGCAATCAACTCGAAATCCGCCGGGCTCAATTCCACAGTGTGCGGAAAAAGCAGCTGCTGCGACGTGCCAACACCGCTCTCCATACTCTCAAGTGCGAGCTCGTACAAAATTCTTTTGTGCGCGGCACGCTGATCCAGGATCATGAGTCCGGTCCTCAGCTGCGTGAGCACAAACCGGTTGTGTAACTGCCACAAGAGCGGCTCTCCCTCCGACTTTACCTTCACTTCCATCGTCTCCTTGCTCTCGGCAGGTGGAGCATCCACTTTTTCGCGTAGCTCTCCCGGCGATTCCTCTCGGGGTACACGGGGAACGCCGTACAACCGCCGCATAGCAGGTTCGCGCTCGCCAATGATACCGCGGTCCAGTTGCGGGATGAGATCTACGACGCCGAGGGCTTTTCTGACGACCGACTTGACGAATCCGTACACTCCGGGCTCATCATCGAACTTGATTGTAGCCTTTGTAGGATGAACATTGACATCCGTATGCCGGGGATCGAGCTGTAGAAACAGCGTGTAAAACGGAAGGCTCTTTGGGGGAAGCAGACTCCCGTATGCGGCAACCACCGCATGATGGAGTGCTCGGCTTTTCACGTGGCGACCGTTTACAAACAGGTACTGTTCTCCGCGCGGACGTGTGCGCAGTTCCACTCTGCCGACGAATCCGGCAGCGGACAGATAACTCGTCCTCTGCGTGATGCGTATAAGGTTGGCCGCATGCTTTTCACCGAAGAGATCGTTGATGCGCATTCGCAGGCCCTCTTCAAAGTCAGCGCGCGGACTCGCCGGCAAGCGATGGATTTCTTCGCCGTCTTTCGACAAGGTAAAAGCAATTGATGGATTAGCGAGGGCAAGGCGTTGGAAGGTCTCGAACAAGTGCTTGAACTCCGTCGCCTTCGACTTGAGAAATCTGCGACGTGCCGGCACGTTGTAAAACAAATTGCGCACCGACACGGACGTCCCCCTATTCGCCGCACAGGGTCTCGATGCCTTTAGAATGCCGCCGTCCACACGTACCAAGACACCCGCCTCGTCGTGGTGACGTCTGGTTTTGAGCGTGACCTGAGACACAGCCGAAATCGAAGCTAGCGCCTCACCCCGAAATCCCAGCGTAAAGATGCTTTCTAGGTCTTCAGCCGTTTCGATTTTGCTTGTCGCATGCCGCCGGAAGCACCGTGCCGCATCCTCCGGACCCATTCCGCAGCCGTTGTCAATCACCTCGATGAGTTCGCTCCCTGCCGATTTGACGGACACGCGGATCTCGTCGGCTCCGGCGTCGATGGAGTTCTCGACGAGTTCCTTTTCGACCGATGCCGGGCGCTGGACTACTTCCCCCGCGGCGATCTTGTTGGCCAAAGTGTCGGGCAATACCCGAATCAGTACATCGTCTGCAATCCGCTCCTCGGACACCCGGACTGATACCTCAAATGAAACGGACCAATTCGACCACCGAGTACCTTACGAACCCAGCGCGTTGTAAATGTAGACGGCAAAAAGAAGGAGTGCGATCAAATAGAACAAAGCGATCGGGCTGCGTCTACGCCGCACTTTCGTCTTGATGCGTAGGCGTCGCTTCAGACTCTCATCCTTGCGCGGGTCGTAATGCCGCGGTTCGTACTGAAAGCCTCGAGGCTTGACTTTTCTGTGCTGCGAGAAGAAGCCCATGGTGCAGCGTGGACGATTGACGATTGTGTACGGACGTCCGAGCTGTGTCGTTCCTACTAGCCAATCATGCCGGCGACGTACTTGAGATACAGATATGCGAGCGGAACGGCGACGATTACTCCGTCAAATCGATCGAGGAAGCCGCCGTGGCCCGGCAGCAGAGTGCCCGAATCCTTGACACCCACCGCTCTCTTGAAGCGGCTTTCTGCCAAATCGCCTAGCTGGCTGACACCACCGCACAGTATGGCAAGGACTACGGCATCCTGCCACCGCAAGAAATCGGCCACAGCCGGCTTCATCAGAAGGGCAAGCAGCAGCGAGGCGGCCAAACCTGCGGCGGCCCCCTCCCAGGTTTTTCCAGGCGATATCGACGGCGCAAGAAGGTGCTTGCCAAATAGGTTGCCCGCCACGTAGGCCATAATGTCAGATACCCAGATTAGCACTAGTGTACCGAGCGTTGTCAAAACGGCGACGTCCTCGCCGAGAGTGAGTCTCAGGTCCGTCAGAAACGTGAAGAGCAGCGTGGGGTAGACCGCACCCACTACGGTTGCGGCAAGGATATCCAGCGGTCGCTCAGTCGTACTAAATGAGGCGTAAGCCACAAGTACAACCACGAATGCAACTGCAAGTGGAATCGTGTCCGGCACAAGAGCACGCAAGCCGACAAGCGCCCCGAGAATGAGCCCTGGAATGATCCATGGACTCAGACCGCCGCATTCAAAAAGCCTGTAGACCTCGTACTGTGCCGCCAAAGCGACGAACAGGATCACGACGCCGAAAACCCACCCGCCGACGTAGAGAGCCGCCACAAATCCTGCGATCCCGACAAGCGCGGTAAGGACTCTGCGTTTCAGATTTCGCACATGATCGACTCAAAGGCGGCGTGCACAATCACGCGTCGCCGGCGGATTCTTATTCGGTCAACCCAAGTGCAACACGCGTCAACTCCTCCTCAGTGACGGGGCTCGTTTCCAGCAGATTCGTTGCCGTCTCGAAGCAGGCATCCGGCACAAGAACACGCACCTTTGCCAAGTATCCATGCGTGAGACTGAACGCATGGTCGCGCTGGTTCAGGATAACCGCCGGGATGGCGACGCCTTTCAGGCGATCGCGTACCATCTCGGCCTCATAGTCCGTGCCTGAGACGTATATGACGCGCCACCCTTGGTAGGATTCGCCACTCATAATCGCTCACGAGGTTGCCCCCGCACATAGGTAGCGTGCAGGAGGTACAAGAGGCCCGCAAAAAGAACCAGACAGATAAGTGCGAGATACGTCGGAACCGACATGGCCTCGAGGGCCGATACATCGAAGTCCTGCCTACTCTTAAGAATATCGGCAACGACAAGAGCAATTGCATTGTTGATGAAATGCAGCACGATCGGAATCCACAGGGATCCAGTACGCCACGTCAGATAGGCGAAGTACACGCCAAGAATCGCTAGTGGCAGGACCTGTGTCAGGCGCAGGTGAAAGAGCCCAAATGCCAGGCCTGTTAGGGCAATGCTCCAAACCACGCCGGCAGCCCTTTCTAGATTCCGCTGCACGTAGCCCCGAAAAAAGATCTCTTCGCAAATCGCCGGAGTGACAGCAACAAGAAGGATGCTCAGCAATAGACCGACCTCGCCCAGTAGAACCTGCTCCAGGAGCTCCATCTGCATCTCCTCTATCATACGGAGAAAGTCAGGTAGTGGAAGTTTCTCGTTAAGATGTCCGGTCCACTGAATGACTGGAAGGAGTATGAAAAGCCCTACGACGGATAAAAGCAGCGAAATGCTGTCAGGCTTCTTCAAGCGTACGAACGCTCCAACTTCCTTGGTCTGGAGGCGTGCGAGGAGCAACGACAGTACCCCAAGGCCGCACACCAAGCCGATAGCATTACCCCCGAGGACGGCGACGACCTCGGCTTCCATGAGCTGTGTTATGTCTCGCAGTACGACCTCTGGGCTCGTACCGCCGGCAATGAGCCATAACAGGGTCGCCAAATTGCCGACGACCATGTACGCCGCCATCCCTGTTAGTAGGGACACAGCGGCGGTCAGGCCGGGATGAAGACGGTAGCGTTCCAGGATCCCGTCCAGAACCAAGCTGTCATGCACCGTCGGCGTCCCGTCCGGATTCATCTTCATCCGTAGTCGCTTTCGTTGAGCATGCGGATCAAAGTCGGGCTTCAATCGTGGCATCCAGTGAGCGCCCGTAGCTCAGCCGGATAGAGCGTCTGCCTCCGGAGCAGAAGGTCAGAGGTTCGAATCCTCTCGGGCGTACAGGCACCGGCCCCGGTTTCTCGATAGAGAAGCCGGGGTTTCGTTTTGTCGGGGAATCACTAATCAGTCTATTGCTGCCATGACGTTACGCGATACAGCATACGGAGTGGCTTCACCGAGCTGACCTTCGCTCGCCGCGACGATGGAGGCCACAGTTGCGTCACCGGTCACGTTGCAAACCGTTCGGCACATGTCCAGAATCCGATCGACGCCGAGAATCAGTGCAATGCCCGCAGCGGGTACGCCCACTGACTGTAGAATAATGATGAGCATGATAATGCCCGCACTCGGCACGGCGGCGGTTCCGATCGATGCCAGCACCGCCAGAAGGATAATTTCCATCTGGTCCATAACGCCCAAAGCGATCCCGAGCGTCTGCGCAATAAACACTGCCGCGACGGCCTGATACAATGCCGTACCGTCCATGTTAATGGTGGCACCAAGCGGCAACACAAACGAGGAAACTTCCTCTGACACGCCGAGATTCTTTTCGGCCATCTCCATTGTGACAGGCAGAGTTGCTCCACTTGATGACGTCGAGAAAGCAACCAACTGGGCCGGAGCGATGCCGACGAAAAACTGCCATATCTTCAGCGGTGTAAACAGCTTGAGTAGCGTAGGGTACGTCACCGTGACGTGGACGATGAGCCCGAGGAGGACGACGATCATGTAGAATCCGAGCGCACGGAGCAAATCCCACAACTCGCCGAGATTGTCTTGTGACACCTGGTTGATGGTGTCGGCCAACAGCGCGAACACACCCACGGGCGCGGTCAGCATGATGATTTCAACGACCTTAATTACGACTTCGTTAAGACTGTCAAAAAAGGCAATGAGCGGCCTTGACTTGTCCTTCGGTAACAGAAGCAGCGCCACGCCGAAGAGCAAAGCCATGAACACTACCTGGAGCATGTTGCGGTTGCTACTCGACGACTCGAAGAAATTCGACGGCACAATGTCGACCACTGCCTGAAGCGGCCCGCGCTCCATCGCTTCTCCGGCGGACTCTTGTCGTGTCGTGGCTTGACCTTCCCAATCCGCCTGTAATTCCGTTCGCACGTCTTCTGGTACGGTATTACCAGGCTTCAGCAGATTGACCAGTGCGATACCGATAATCAGGGCGACCACGGTCGTTCCTATGTAGATGCCAATAGTCCGGCCTCCGATGCGTGAGAGTTTTCTCGTATCGGACAACGAAGCGACTCCTGTTATTAATGACGCCAGCACCAGTGGAACTGCTATCAGAAAGAGAGATCGCAGAAATATCGTCCCGAACGGTCCGATCCAGTTCTCAGTAAATTGCCCCCACCCCATCGCGGCGGAGACGATACCGTACATAAGGCCTAATACAAGCCCAATAATGATTTGCCAATGGAGCTTTTTGTACCAAAGCATGTCGGATGTAGCTAGTGGAGGTAAGCGGACGAATTGTCCCGTAAGGTACAAAGATCCAACGTATCCATAGTGGCAGGGGCGCGAGTAGTCTGCCTCGTCTTGAAGTGGTCCTGTTCCGCCAGCAAGCGCCGGGCCCCCGCAGGTACCCGCCGTCCACGTGTCCGATCGCTTCTCCACACCCCAGTCTGACTCAAACCCTTTCCAGTCTCGGACACACGTGAGGCCGTCCGCCTGGATCCCTGGCACAGCTGACCGACTAGCTGTGCCAGGCGGCCTTTGCACCCAATACCCGCCGGGCCGGGCGGCCAACGCAATGCCGCCCTGCTGTGCGTGATGAGTGGTGCTCCCCTGCGCGTCAGCGAACTGTGCCGGGTCGACATCACCGAGGAACCTGACGGCAGTGGCCGGCTGGCCCTCCTCGTTCAACAAAACAGATCAGCAGGGTAAAGGCGCGGTCAGCTATCTCGGCCCGCCCACCCTGCGGCGGCTGCGTGACTGGGGATCGGTCAGTGAGCAAAGCGGGGCCGTATTCTGCCGGGTGCGGAGGGGAGGACATGTAACAGACCAGGCCCTAACACCGGACTCCATCCGCAAGATCATCAGAGCCATGGCGGCCGCTCTCGGAATAACCGTCCGGGTGTCCGGCCATTCTCCCCAGGTCGGGTCAGCTCAGAATCTGGTCAGTCAGGGAGCCACACTGGCGGAAGTTCAGCTGGCTGGGCGGTGGCAGTCCTCCCCGTATGGTGGCGCACTATGCGCACGCCGGGCGATGGCCCGATTACGCTATGGATGCTGAATGATTGTACCTTGTCATGATGGCGGTTGTGGACTGAATCCATCTGTAGAATGCGTGAATCCCGACCTTTCCATAAACATGACTGCCGCCCGGACGTTTGTCACACACATTCACCGAGGAAGGGATGACTCCTTTAGAAGGTCCTCCCCACGCGCGCGACCGCGGGCCGGCCAAATATTTTCATGGCCGCCAGCGGATATTGGCGAACTTCTCGCGAGAGTGTGTGCACGCCGCAACGCATAGCGCCGGCACTATATTCCTGGTGCAGGGGGCACCCGGGGCCGGCAAGACCGCGCTATTGGCGGAATGTGCAAAGCGCGCGCAGGCGGTAGGGTGGCGAGCCGCCCGCATCGATCCGGATGCGCTATGGGATCCGCATGCACTGCGTAAGGCCCTGGGGCGGTGGCGGAAGCCGGCTGTTACAGGGAAAGGTCGCGTGGGTGTACCCGGAGTAGGCACGGCGGAAATTGCAACGGACCAGCGTCCGGAGACGACGCTGGACCTGCTAGGCCGCTCGCGAAAACCACTACTCCTTGTGTTGGACGAGGCCCAGCATCTCGGCGATGACCCACCACTTGCTGCAGAGACTGTTGCAACAGCCAGGCGTGTACTCACCCGGATCCATAACGGCGAAGTGGGGCGCTCCGTCATGCTTTTGGCCGGGGGGCTGGGAACGTCGCAGACGGCCTTCGAGAAACTGGGGATTTCCCGCTTCGAAGGGGACAGTCTGGTAAATCTGGGACGGCTGAATCCGGAAGCCGAGCGAGCAGTGCTGCAGGACTGGCTGACCAAAGACGGTAGGGCAAAAGGCGATGTGATGCCGTGGATTGATGCCATTACAAAAGAGACCCATGGCTGGCCGCAACACATCCTGGCGTATGTGAAACCGGCCCTGGTACAGCTTCATAAAGACAACGGCCACCTAACGGCCCCGGGGCTGGATACTGTGCTCAGGGATGGTACGGCCAGGCGGATAACGTACTATGAAGGGAGAGCGGCCGGCTTCATGCTGGAGCAGCTACGATGTCTAACCCAGGCGCTGGCTGACAGCACACCCGACGATAGGGTTTCCTATTCAGCTATTATGGAAACCTTGACCAGGTATTACGACAAGGATGAGGCAAACCGCGTGTTCCACCACGCCCTGCACAAGGGCCTGCTCGAGGAACACAGGGGGGCTTTTGCCACTCCCATCCCTTCGATGCGTGACTGGTTGGTATCGGAATATGGAAACCGTGTCCATGGCTGACAGAAGCGCAGTGCCGGGCGGCGCGGATTCCGGGGTCGCGACTCCGATAGCGGCCTTTCGCTATGACCACGGGGCGCGTGGCGAGCCACTCTCTCATATTTTCCGCACGTGAATACACGGAAAGACACTGTCCATCACATTTACACGACTGAAGCGTGAGAAGACATGGGGCCTGCGGTCCGACCACAAGCTGCCACCTGGCCGGACCGTCG
>JAAXGO010000184.1 GCA_012267425.1 Rhodothermales bacterium | reverse complement strand
CTGACGCATCGCTATGCCGACCGGGCGCTGTTTCTGACGCTCGACACCTGTCCGGTGTACTGTCGTTTCTGCACCCGCTCCTATGCGGTAGGGTTGGATACCGAGGACGTGGAGAAAGTGCATTTTGGAGCCATTGCCCAGCGGTGGGAGCAGGTTTTTGCCTATATCGCTTCACGGCCCGAGCTAGAAGACATCGTCATCAGCGGCGGTGATGTGGCCAACCTCAAGGCCGAACACATCGAATACATCGGCACTCGCTTACTCGACATTGAACACGTGCGACGGATGCGCTACGCGACAAAAGCGCCAGCGATCATGCCGCAGAAGCTCGTCACAGACTGCGAGTGGGTTAATGCCCTTACGCGGGTTGTCGAAGCGGGACGCAAGATTCACAAGGAAGTCGCGCTGCACACGCATTTCAACCACCCGCGCGAAATCACGGCCATCAGCGGTCGCGCACTCGACGAATTGATGGAGCGCGGCATCTGCGTGCGCAACCAAACCGTCTTGCAAAGGGGTGTCAACGACGACGTCAATACCATGCAGCATCTCGTGCGGCAGCTCAGCTACCTCAACGTGCATCCGTATTACACCTTTGTTCACGATATGGTGCGTGGGGTCGAAGAGCTGCGCACGACCTTGGCGGCGGCAATTTCCCTAGAGAAGGCGGTGCGTGGGCGGACCGCAGGGTTCAATACGCCGGCTTTTGTACTCGACACCATGGGGGGCGGGGGGAAGCGCGATGTCCACTCCTACGAACACTATGATCGCCAGACGGGTATCGCTGTATTTACAAGCCCAGCCGTGCGGCCCGGCGAGTTCTTCTTTTACTACGATCCCTTAGATGCACTCGACCCGCTGATCGTCCAGCGCTGGAGCGATCCGGCCGAACGTGCGGCTATGCGGCAAGCGGCGTTAGAAGCCGCCTGCCAGACGTAGCGAGCGGGCAGTCACAAGGACTGGCATTTGCCCTTGTGGACTCGTATGTCTTATCTATTAGCAACATTAAACCTTAAGACCATCAGGGTGTACAGCAATGGAATATCCAGATAT
>JAAXGO010000183.1 GCA_012267425.1 Rhodothermales bacterium | reverse complement strand
GTCGAGGCCGCGCTCCCTGATTTTATCCGCGATCCGGCGCATGTAATCTGGGCCATCGACGACGTTGCTGATCAGGGGCGCGATTGGGCTTTCGTCGTAAAAGGTAGCGGACGGCTGGAAGTAGAGCGCGCCTTCTTCTCCCCAGTAGAGAGGTCGCCGAGGATTGTGCGGCAAAAAGTACGTTGATACGTGGTAGCTCTGGGCCAAGCTGACGCTGTTGAGGCCGGCCGTGTGGGCGATGGTCTCTAGGGCCGAGTCAATGCCTTCGTCCGTTAAGTCCCAGGGGTACGTGTATATGGTCGCTCGCATGGGCGTTGTTTCCTTCCTTGGGGCGCGGCCCGTTCTTTTTGTGGACGGAGTCACGGAGCCGAGGAGCATTTGCTTCAGAGGAAGACGACTTCGATGAGACGTTTGTCGTTGAGGATCATGTTTGCCAGCCTTGAAACATGTCGCGCAGTTCCTCGACGAAACGCCTGAAAGACCTGTCCATTTGTACGGCGCGATTGATATTTATCTGCTGTACAATGTCTTCCGCATATTCGATACCGCCGAGTATGGGCATCGTTCCCGTGGCGTGAATGGCCTCAATTAGCCGCTGTTTATAGCGATTTCGATCGCATTTCTGATCGGGCGCGTCGCAACCCTTACCGAACACAGCCTTGAAGGCCGCGCCGTCGAGCAGCAGCCAACGCTCGATATGAGGATCGGGAATAGCAAGGATCATCGGCGCGGGTTCATCTCGGCCTCCGATCTCCCGCGTGCGCTCGTTTATCCCTTTGCAATTGGCATCGGTGGCAACGACGATCAAGTCAGGCCAAGGACCACCCTGCCGCTTCAAGTCGCGCATATAGTCGTTAAGCTCCGCGATAACTTTGCCGTGACCGCGTACTGCGTTGCGCCAGTCGAGATGTATAGCGATTTCGCATTCCTCGGCGATTCGCTGTACCAGTGCGCCTATGACTTGACGATGTGCGTAGTCCTCGACAAAAAGCGCGATCTCACGCATCAAAGTCCCCTCGCATGATGCGTGCGGACACCGGCAGCTCTTCTTCCTCGTCGGAGAGCGCTTGAATGATATCATCGCGTCGTGCCAGTGGTCCCCAAGTAGAAAACGGATCGATACGAGTTTGGCCGTTCAGGCGGCGTACCGCGAACAGGGATTCGTCGCCTAGTAGATCGGGCAAGATAGGCGAGTGCGTAGTAATGATATGCTGGGTCTGTCTCAGGGTCTCCTGTGTTTTTAGCAATTCCGCGATCAACTGGATCCGGCGTGGATGAACACCGTTTTCTGGTTCCTCGAACCCGACTAGTGCCGGGGCGTCGTCAACGCCAGTTAGGGCCAGAAGCCCGAGCATCCGCAACGTGCCTTCGGAGAGTACGCGAGCCGGTATCGCAACGCCGCCTTCCTTGAGGCGCAGTTCAACTTCACCGAGATCGCTCACCTCCACCTCAATGCCGTCAATGTTCGGCATCAGCGCATGTAGCGCCTTCTCGACTCCCCTGAACTGTTTTTCATCGGTTGCCTTCATGGTGTTGAGGAAGGCAGCGAGTTCTTCGCCCATCAAGCCGATGTGGCGCACTTCCTTTACTGGATTGGCGGCGCG
>JAAXGO010000182.1 GCA_012267425.1 Rhodothermales bacterium | reverse complement strand
GAAGAGTGTACGGGGCGGAAGAAATCGGCGTGTTGCGGCTCGGCATGCAGCCGGCTGATTCACTTGCCGCCGGAGACGTCGGCTATGTGATCGGCTCCATCAAGGACGTTCGCGACACGCGCGTAGGAGATACTATTACGCATGCGCGGCTGCCCGCATCCGAGCCGATATCGGGTTTTCGGGAAGTCAAACCAATGGTGTTCTCCGGTGTGTATCCGGCAAGCGCCGAAGATTTCGAAGACCTGCGCGCGTCACTTGAGCGGCTGCAGCTCAACGACGCGTCGATCACTTACGAGCCGGAGACCTCCGTCGCGCTTGGCTTCGGTTTCCGTATCGGCTTTTTGGGCCTCCTCCACATGGAAATCATCCAGGAGCGCCTCGACCGGGAATTCAATCTTAACATTATTACGACGCTACCCAACGTCAAGTATGAGGTGGTACTCACGAGCGGCGAGGTTCGCGTCGTCGAAAACCCCAACAAGGTTCCAGCTGGCAGCTCGAAGGATCATATCAAAGAGCCGTTCGTGAAGGCTGAAATCATTACGCCAACCGAGTACGTCGGCAACCTCATGACGCTGTGTCAAGACCGCCGCGGCATCTATGTGAACCAGACGTACCTGGATTCGGAGCGAGTTAATCTCGAATATCAGCTCCCGCTGGCAGAAATCGTCTTTGACTTTTACGACCGCCTCAAGAGCCTGAGTCGCGGCTACGCATCCTTCGACTATGAATTCAGTGACTATCGGAGAGGTGACCTTGTTAAGCTTGACGTGTTAATAAACGGTGACCCGGTCGATGCACTGTCCAGTATCGTGCACCGAGCGAAGGCCTACGACATGGGCCGCAAGCTGACCTCCAAACTCAAGGAGCTCATTCCGCGGCAGTTGTTCGAAGTCGCCATTCAGGCGGCCATCGGTAGTCGGATAATTGCCCGCACGACTGTCAAGGCGACACGCAAGGACGTGACGGCTAAGTGCTACGGTGGTGACATCACACGGAAACGTAAATTGCTCGAAAAGCAAAAGGAGGGCAAAAAGCGCATGAAGCACGTCGGCAGTGTAGAAGTTCCGCAGGAAGCGTTCCTCGCCGTACTCTCGATGCACAACTAGTAGCCCATGCGCCGTCCTTCTAGAAAATTCCCCTACTCGTTCTTGATCCTGATCTTCGCAGACACCGTGTCTGCCGCCGCACAGCCCGAACCGCACATAACGATGCACGATGTGGGATGGGTGTATCGGGAAGCGCAGTTTTTCTTGGAATTCGAGGCAAATCTTGAGTCCGCCGGGCGTCTGGTAATGCCGCGTCCGCTCGAGCGGCACCAAACGGCTGCCGACACGCTGGACCTTTGGATCCGCAAGCGGGCGTTCGACTACAAACCGCCACCCGAGCCCGAACCGCCACAGCCACTTGTGCAAACCTGGAAAGTGATCTCTCCGGGTGAGCGACTAAAGAACCTGCACGTGTTTGGCACCGCAGAGTGGGCCTTTCTCGGCAACAACGAATTCACAGCGTTGGATACGTCGCTGACGAGAGAGATTAGAGCCCGTATGCAGAGTCGGTTCGGACCGCCTACGGTAACGATGGTCGAACGCGAGTATTGGCTGCCGCTCAGCCGTCAGGATTACATTCAGTTCGAGTACTGGTTTGAGCTCAACGATTCGATTCCGATGATCGTCATCGACGTCAACGGCCCGTCCGATCGCGGTGTGATCGTGGCCGTCTATCCTGAGTACAGGGACGTACTATATCAGCTACGAGAGTCGTTTTTGGGAGGCTTGATACACGGTGAGCCATTTGCACCCTACGTGGACTATTACTACAACTACGCCGCAAAGCGATGGTATCGAACCGGATGGGACGGAGAGCAGTTTTTCACCGAATCCATGTCAAAGCCTAACCTCGCTCGCGGCCGCCCAAAGTTGATCGACCGATAATCCCCGTATCTTTCGTTTCCTTCTGTACTTAAGCATTTACCTGACGGTGGCACGATTCAAATCCGCTGACAAGAAGGCACGCCAGAAGCGTCGGGACGAACGTGCGGCCCGACGGAGGGGGCACGAAGAGTCCAAGAAGAAAAAAGGCGCGCTGCGCGAATGGGTAGACGCGATGGTATTCGCCATCGTCGTCATGATAGTCGTGCGCACGCTCTTTTTCGACTTGTTCCGCATTCCCACACCGTCGATGGAAAACAGCCTTCTCGTCGGCGACTACCTCTTCGTATCGAAACTGCATTACGGAACTCGCACACCAATGACCTTGGGTGTTCCGTTTAGTACGTGGTACGTCAGAGGCGTCGAATTGCCTTGGACGAGGATTCCTGGTTTTACCAGGGTGAAGCGTGGGGACGCCATCGTGTTCAACTGGCCTGCAGAACACGGCAAGCCGATCGATCGCAAGATGCACTACATCAAGCGTGTGGTGGGACTGCCCGGCGAGACTGTAGAGATCATCAACAAGGTGGTTCACGTTGACCAAGAGCCACATCCGCTCGGCGACGCGATGCAGCAGGAATGGTACGTGTATAAGACGGGTGACCGCGTTCGACTGTCACGGTATCGCCTCGAAGCACTCGACGTGAACCAAGTCGATCCGACGTCCAACCCTCGCATCGAACGCATTCGGGCGACGCCCGTCGCTGCCCAGGAAATCGGCACCTGGCCATATGTAGACAGAGTGAGTCCGGCCATCGCAGGCTCCGGCGGACAGTACGGTGCACACATGTATCCGGGAGATCGCGACTATTCGCCGGATAACTATGGGCCGGTGGCTATTCCACAAGAAGGAAAGGCGGTGACGCTGACGGCAGAAAACTGGCCAGTATACGAGCCCGTTATTAGCACGTACGAAGGGTACTCTACGAGAGTGGACTCGAGCGGCTTTTTGATTGACGGCGAACGCACGGACACGTACACGTTTGCGCAGGACTATTTCTTTGTGATGGGGGACAGCCGCGACAATTCGGAGGACAGCCGTTTCTGGGGATTCGTGCCGATGAATCACGTCGTCGGCAAGGCGGTCCTCATCTATTTTTCATGGGACGCAGACGGCAGTCCGCCACTCTTTGGGCAGATCCGGTTTGGCAGGTTGGCCAACCGGATTAGATAGGGTCAGCCGGTTCTCTTACGGAGCCTGTCCCAGAGTACCTGCTGCCTCGTGCCGGGCTCTACGTCGTACGGATGCTCGGGTAGTTCGACCGGCAGCAGGCGCGGGTAGCGATCGCCGTATGCGAAGGGCTGTGGCCTGTCTCTCGGCTCGGTGCCTATAACAAGGACAGTCGTGCCGGGCTCGATAAGACGTGCCTGTATTGACGCAACTCCGTCCGAAACTGCGGTCGTCGTCCACGTATCGGCCCAATTATAGACCCATTCCGCGTCCGCATCCACGAGACGCACGCAGCCGTGGCTGGCCGGACCACCGGTCGGCATTTCGTACTGGTGCACATGCATTCCACGCTCTTGGTGGAAGTTGATAACCCAGTACATTTCCCACTCTTCTCCTGGCGGACTCAGCGTAGAGACGCGATACGGCTCACGCCAGTTGAAATTATACCTCCCGTTGGGCGTCGGCACCTCATCAGGGTTGCCCGTGTTGATAATCCCCCAACGCGTGAGTTTTCCGTATTCGTAGGCGGCAAATGCCTGAATTGCCTTTTCCATGACAAAGAGCTTATCAAAATCCCGTCCGCCCGCATAGTAGCGGGGAAAGGGCGAATAGGCGCGAAAGTCCACTTCGAATACCGTCGGAACAATCACTGTGTCGCCGATGCCCACCGTCCGCATGAGACGGCGGTTTATCATCTGAACCAGTTCCGAGCGCGCAAGGCCAAGTTGGATGTCGCCGCCACCGATATCTCGGTAGAATGCGTTGCGGGCAAGGGCGTTGTTCCCGCGGGCATCGTACAAGACGTGGTAGTTGTATTGTACATCCGGAATGCCGTCCAGCGACTCTGCCCGCCTGTTGAGAAGTTCGGCGACGGCTGTCTGGTTGATGAAGCCACCCTGAGCCAGCACAGGGTGCGCGGCAAAGCCCACGAGAACGACGAGATAAAGTGCTCGGATCATGGAAGTCGGCAAGAGCTGTACGCGATACCTGGCAACTAGCTAGTTCACTCAGGGGCTGCACGCTTCTGCTTCAAGGCGCGCCGTCATCTTACTGCTACCGATCACAATCAATATGTCTCCGGCGTCGATGCGTTCGTGGGGGCCGGGATTGAAGCGCATTGTTTCTTCCGACTCCTTGATGACGGCAATGACAATGGACTCGAAGTTCTGACGGAAGCGAGAGTCGGCAAGTGTCTTGCCCGCAAGCAACGAACCGGGTTTCACTTTCACCTCCTCCATCATCAAACTTGCGTTGCTGACCTCAATCACGTGTGTCATGAATCGATCCACGTTGGGACGGAGGATGACCTGTGCCATGCGGTCGGCCCCAACGTCTGACGGCGCGACAACCTCCGTTGCTCCGGCCTGCAGCAGTTTCCGGCGGTTTCGCGTGTACGTCGTACGCGCCAGAATGAAGAGGTCAGGATTGAGATCGCGGGCCACCAGCGTGACAAATACGTTGTCGCCGTCCACGGGCAGCACGGTAATGAGTCCCTGTGCGACCTTGATGCCGGCACGCTCGAGAGCTCTTTCGTCCGACGCGTTGCCGTGAACTACGGGAATACCGCGTTCCGTCAAGTCGTGCACGATTTCGCTGTTGCGCTCAAGAACGATTACGTCCTTGCCCCGCTGCGTTAAGTTGGACACCATGCGTTTGCCGATACGGCCGTACCCGCAAATGATGTAGTGGTTGCGCATTTTTTTAATTTTCCGCGCTATGTTTTTCTGCCGTATTACGTGCCCCATCAGTACCATGCCGGCCACGCGCGAAGCCACGAAGGCTACACTGCCGATTCCTACGAATGCTATCAAGATGGTGAACATGCGCCCGGCCATCGAGAGATTGTGCACTTCGGCAAATCCGATCGTCGTCAGCGTGATGAACGCCATGTAGAACCCGTCCGCTATACTCCATCCTTCGATCACTGCATATCCGAATGCCCCGAATCCGAGCCATACTCCAAGCCCCGCTGTGGCGTACAGAAGCTCTCGCTGTCCGGGCTCCATCTCGAATTACCGGTTGTCGGATCGGCAAAACAGGCGTTTCACGGCGCTTCGACAGGTATGCGAAAGACGTGTGCATGCCAGGATGTTCGCATCGGCTTTTCGAATTCACCGTTGCGCATGTTGCTAAGCGCAGGTACCGTTAAATCGAAAACGCGCGTTTCCGGTCCGACTACGCCGCTTCGGACCAGTTTGCGGAACGCACCACGCGGCAGGGATTCCACCGTGCCGTCTGCAGTACGCCAGAAAACGCGGAGAGGGGAAGCTAACTTGACCCCAGAGCGTTCGGCCCCCCGGTGCACAGCGCGCACCATACTGTCGATGCCACACCCGGATATCTCGCCCGTCATCGTTGCCGCGACGATCAGAAACCGATCTGCAAGAAGTGCCGCAGCGCCGCGGACACGTCGCCGGTGGGACGTCCAGGTCGGAATAAATGACTCTACGTCACCTAAGAGTGCCTCCTGCTGCGCGTGGTTCAGGCCGTGTTCGGCAGCAAACACCCACACGCGTGCGCTTCCCGGAAGGTCTACGAGGAGATTCGAATACGACATCACGACCGCTCGCGAGATTTTAGTTCGAGGCGAAGTTCCTCGAAACGGGTCTCGGCGTCTTCGAGCTGCTCTAAACACCTCTGCACGAGTCGCACGCCCTCTTCGTATCCTTGCATCGCCTCCGCGAGCCCACACGAGTCCGAGTCTAACCGCGTCACGATTGCCTCTAGGCGCAAAAGGGCTGATTCAAACGTGGGTGGGGAGGTCTGGTCGGGTTCCGTCAATATCTGTCAGGTTTGAATCCCGTTCGAGGGTATGGAAAATCCAGAATTTGACAGCTAATATCTACGGCGTACGGCGGTACCTTACCTGACGAGTGTTGAATCCGATACGAGGACCCGTACATGGATCTCGGACTGGGTAAAAAAGTGGCCGTTGTAACCGGCGCAAGCCGCGGACTTGGCAGAAGCATTGCCTTGGGGCTTGCGGCAGAAGGGTGCCGCTTGGCCGTCTGTGCCCGCGGCGAAGATGCGCTACGCACGGCCGCGGAAGAAATGCGCAAAGAGGGTGCGGATATCCTTGCGATGCCGTTGGATGTGACCGAGACAGGGTCTGCCCGCCGGTTGATTGACGCCGCGGCCGAACGCTTTGGCCAACTTGACGTGCTTGTTTGCAATGTGGGAGGTAACCGACGAAAACCGTTCGCCGCTACCACCGACGAGGACTGGGATACCGTACTGGAAGTAAACCTCAAGGCCCATCTGCGGTGTAGTCGTGTAGCCATCGAGCATATGCGAGCGGTAGGAGGAGGGGCAATTCTCTTTGTTGCATCCATTTTTGGCCGCGAGGCTGGAGGGCCCGGTCTGTCTATCTACAATGCAACAAAATCTGCCCTCATCAGCGCTTCGAAGATCATGGCACTTGAACTTGCCTCCGAGGGAATTCGCGTCAACTGTATAGCCCCCGGCTCAATACGGTTTCCGGGTGGCTCCTGGGACCGCCGCGTTAAAGAGGATCCGGAGGGAATGCGCCGTTTCTTGAAGGCAAATCTGCCGATCGGACGCTTTGGGACCGCGGAAGAAATTGCTGACGTGGCTGTCTTTCTGCTCTCGGAGCGGGCAAGCCTGGTGACTGGTGCCTGCCTCAATGTTGATGGAGGCCAGTCGAGGTCGTTGATTTGACGGCTATTCGAAACGGATGAGGCGCACGTGGACCGTGCGATGATGTCCGCCTGCTTTCTGCCACTGAATCAGAATTGGACTCTGGTAGGTTCCGTAGACGATCGTACCGGGCCGTCGGTTGCTCGGCGAGTCAACCAGCATGGTCACGGAACGCTTAAGCCGCAGGCGTCTCGAGGCGGACCGTGCCGCAATGCGATCGATGACGCGTTCAATGAGTGATTCGTTCAATCCGAGGGAGTGAATGACCTGATTGACGACGTGTACCAGGTCGTACTTGATGTACCCTTTGGCTTTCTTCGGAACTGCCCGCGGGTCACGCACCATGTTCGTTGCTCCGCGTGCCATAAACCACAGCGGATTGCGGAGCACTTCCATGAGGTCGTGCTTCATCAGCAGCGTTTCGTACTCGTTGACAGTCAGTCCTGCATGTCTCTCAGACGGGGCGAGAGACAGCACTATCTTGCCCTTACGCACGTCGTGGGTCTTGACGATGTCTTCGAGTTGCTCCTGAATACCGTTGCGGGGATCGCTCAGATTGACGGAGTCGATGGCACGGTGTGATACGGGTATCTGCAGCGTGCTTTCAACGACTGTCGCAGAACGATTGAATCCGATGACCTGCGCGATGCGCCTGCGGTGCCTTCCCTCGAAGACTCCGTCCAGATCGATGAAGTATACTGGAACTTCGGGGTGGTTGTCGTAGGTGACACAGTTTTCCATTCCCAGCCCGATAAATGCGAGATGCGAGTCGGCATTGAGAGGCTCTACCAGTTTCTGGGCCTCGGGCAGTTCTGACCGGAGGCTCATTTCGTTGTGTCGGTACGGCGCACTTTTCGGGAACAGATGCTGCGCCGAGTGCACGAGTGCCTCGATTGATTCTTGCCGGTGCTGTATACGTGCACACAGGCTCTGTTCGAGAAACCCGGCCGTCGTGTGGTGCGAACAGCATAGGAGCTTGCTGTACGGCGCTAGCCGCTCACCCTGTTTGGCTGAAAGCTCCTTCTTGGCGTCAATCACTGCGATCCGGGTCTCCGGAGTGATTTCCAGCGTGACGTCTGTGGTCGGAGGTGCCATAGGGTGTTTCATCTTCGGGTGGAACCTCTCGAAATTTATCGAAACGTCCGCATGTATGCTTAACGAGCATTTTTTACCGTCGTTACATTATGCGCGCTCTTTCGATTCGATACGCGCCGGAATCTGTCCGTCCCGGAAGTTGAGCATGACACGATCGCCAGCGTCAAGCTCGGCGACAGAATGCACTTGCCGGCCACTGCGTTCCACGCGGACGTAGCCGCGGCGCATCGGCCGGCGCGGGTCGACGGCCTCGAGATGTTTGTTTGCGGCCTCGAGTCGGATTCGGCTGCGTAAGAGGTGGCGCTCGCCACCACGCACGAGCTCGATCGCGAGATTGTCCAGACGCTGCCCCAGGCGGAAGACGGTTTCGTCGGTCTGCACAATGTGCTGCGCCAACCGCTCAATGATTTCGCGCCGCTGCCGGAGCATATTGGTCGTACTTCTGCGAAGCCCATCATGCAGGTTGCGGAAGGTAGTCGCAATCGCGTGCCTGTCCGGCACGGCAAGCTCAGCGGCGTTGGAAGGTGTGGCTGCGCGCACGTCGGCCACGTCGTCTGCGATCGACGTGTCATTTTCGTGCCCGACGGCGCTGATGGTAGGGATCTTGGAGGCAAAAAGTGCCCGGGCGACAGTCTCGTCGCTAAACGCCGCAAGATCCTCCAGTGAGCCACCTCCACGCCCAACGATGAGCACGTCTGGTCGCCTTGGGTCCTCCGCTGGAAGCGCGTTGAACATGTGTATTGCGCGGGCAATCTGATCGGGTGCCCCCGGTCCCTGTACCAATACAGGGCACAGCACGATGCGCGCGAGCGGAAACCGCTTTCCGATGACTTTCCGGATGTCGTGGCGAGCCGCACCCTGGCCGGAGGTGACGATGCCAACCGTATTCGGAAACGCGGGTAACGGACGCTTGCGTGACGGTTCGAATAGTCCCTCACTTTTCAGCTGCCGACGGAGCACCTCGATGGCCCTAGCTATTGTACCCGCGCCGACGAGACGCATTTCGAAGACTTTGAGCTGCATCGAACCGGCGCGCTCGTACACAGATGCCGTTCCACGCAGCACCACGAAATCACCATTTTCAACCGGAAAGCCGACCGATCTCGCAAATGATTGGAACATCACGCAGCGCAGCTTCGACTCCGTGTCCTTGAGATCGAAATACAGATGTCCGGTCGGACCACTTCCAAGCCCGGAGATCTCGCCTTCGACGAACACGTTGCAAAAGCCGTCTTCAAGCGAATACCTGAGTTGCGAAACGAGATCACGAACCGTGTATACGGTCATGAGTAGTCCGTTAGAGTGATGCCGACCCAGAGTGGCTGGTGTGTAAAAAAATACCTAATCAGGGTCGAGTTTGTGACATCCTTCGGCAAGAATCGAAACTGAAACTGGTTCATATTTGTTTAACCTTGGTAGGCACGGTATTGAGCGTGTCCGCACTCTTCGCAGCAAGGGAAATCAATACAAACCACGCCCGGACTATGCGTCACAAGTACATTCCCTTTCTTTTCGTCGCCGCCTTGTCCGTACCTGTGGCGGCATACGCGCAATCGGTTACTGGCACAGTGACCGATGCGTTAACCGGCGAGGTCCTTGTCGGTGTCAACATAACCGTCAAGGGGACGACTATAGGTACCACGAGCGATCTTGACGGAGCGTTCTCGGTCATGCTTCGCGACGCCCCGGCTATGCTCGCATTTTCCTTCATCGGCTACAGGACGGTCGATTTGGAGGCGTCGGGTGGAGCGGTTCTTGACGTCCGTTTGGAGGAGGACATTCTCGGCTTCGACGAAGTAGTCGTCACTGGGGTGGCAACCAGCGTAAAGCGGAGCAATCTGGCCAACTCGGTCGGCCGAGTTACCGCCGAAGAGCTTACGCCCGCGCCCGCGCAGACGCTCGAGCGCGCATTGAGCGGCAAGGTAGCCGGACTGTACGTGAGTCAGAATACAGGGGCACCAGGCGGAGGCATTTATGTCAACCTTCGCGGCACGTCCACGATAACGGGTGATACTCAGCCGCTGTACGTGGTAGATGGAATGATCATGGACAACTCCGCGATACAAAGCGGCATTGACCTCATCACGAAAGCGGCGGGGGCCGGAAGCAGTTCGCCGCAGGGGCAGCCCACGAACCGAATTGCTGACCTGAATCCGAATGACATAGAATCGCTTGAAGTGCTAAAGGGGCCGAGCGCGGCAGCCATCTACGGTTCCAAGGCGACCAACGGCGTGATCATCATCAGGACGAAGCGCGGGCGCCCGGGGCGGACGAGGATCAACGTTATGCAGCAGATCGGCGTCAATCAACTCCTCAAGAAGATGGGTACCCGCGTGTTTACCGCCCAAACCGCGGAAGAAGCAATGACAGGCG
Source organism: Rhodothermales bacterium (assembly GCA_012267425.1). Lineage (GTDB taxonomy): Bacteria > Bacteroidota > Rhodothermia > Rhodothermales > Bin80 > Plut-88865. The sequence continues at coordinate 875 of JAAXGO010000182.1, read as the reverse complement.
GAGCCGACCTGTTGGCAAAAAACGGTCAGCTGGACTACGAGGAGTTGCTTTACGGCAATGACGGGCTGATCACCGAAACGACAGCAGATGTGTCCGGAGGAACGGAAAAGACTCGCTTCTATGTGGGAGCGTCACTGTTGGGCGAGGAGGGGATCGTGAAAAATTCGGGCTACGACCGGTTCGGCAGTCGCGTAAACGTCGAGCACCGTTTTACTGACCGGTTCACTATCGGAGCCAATTCGTCGTTTACACGCTCAAGTAGCGACCGAAGCATTACTGGCAACGAAAACCAAGGAAGTACGACGCTCGGGTTCGCCCAGGCTTTCACCTTGCCCTTTGTAGACCTTAGGCCCGTAGGCGGTGTCTATCCCGCCGGTCCGGCCGGCTCGAATCCCCTGCATACGATCGAGGTGCTCAAAAACAACGAGTTGGCCAATCGAGCAACCCTCTCAGGGCGTGTCACCTGGAACCTACTCCGCAAGGACAACGCGCTGCTGGATCTTAATCTGCAGGGCGGGCACGACTTCTATTCGCTCGAACACACCGTGGTGTCCCCGCCGGAACTTCAGTTCGAACAGGCGAAAGATGCGGCAGTCCGGGGGATTTCGATTGCAGGCGAAACCACGAGCCGGAGTGCGAACTACGCGCTGGGTGCCGTCCATTTCTGGCAGTTTTCTCCGCGGATCTCTTTTAACACGTCGGTCGGTCTGCAATACGAGAGCCGTGACATCAACTCGGTTACCGTCGTGGCAAGCGGCCTCGTCATCACGCAGCAAAACATCGATCAGGCATCCAGTGTCGAGGGCTACCAGGATCGCCTCGTGCAGCGGGAGCGCGGATTCTATGTACAGGAAGAAATTGGCCTGGACGAGGCG
>JAAXGO010000181.1 GCA_012267425.1 Rhodothermales bacterium | reverse complement strand
GCGATCTTGTGCCAGATGATCGGGGCCAGGTTGTCGAATCCGAGTCCCCGGCAGCGGTCCTGAATCGAGGCGTGCAGGGGCACCACGGTATGTCGGCCGCTATTTCTTCTCCGGGACAGACATACATCACCGACCACGCAGATAAGCCGGCCACCGGGCACGAGTGCCCGATGGCATACGCGCCAAACGGCGTCCAGCTGGTCGAGGAATTCGTCGTAGTCGGCGATCCAGCCCAGCTGCCCTGAGGTCCGACGATACTCCTTGAGTGTCCAGTACGGTGGAGACGTAAGGACGAGGTGAACTGACTCGGGGGCAGGACTGCCCGGCGCGCGTCCCCTAGCAATACCTGATGGTGTGACGGCACCTGCTCGACGGCGGCGGCGATCAACGCCATGCTCGGCGGGTCCTTTGCGATCCGTGGCAAGTCTCGGGCGGGATCATCGAGAGCCCGTAGGTGTTCGGGGACCAGTTTGTCGAGTGGCTGCGTGACACTCATCTGTCTCTTAGCCATGGAGGAACTGTAGTTCATATCACACGCAAGACTAATAAAGACTAAATAAATAATGGATGACTGTGACATGTCGATGGCCACGGGGTTCCGCGGGCAGTCATCGGTTGGCCGTGCCGTGGGCTTGACGGATAGCCCGCGCAAGAAGGTAGGTTATTGCCATGCAAGGACAAGACTCGGTTACACTTCGGACGAGGAGAGGAGATGACCAAAGCTGACCTCATTAAGCAAGTCGCCGATGCGATCGGACCACCAATCGCCAAGAAGGAGTGCAAGCAAGTGATCGAGGTGTTTCTCGCCTCGGTTCAGGATGCGCTTGTGCGAGGCGAGAGCGTCGAACTCAGGGGATTCGGCATCTTCAAGGTGCGGCATCGCAAGGCCCGCCCAGGCCGGAACCCGAAAACTGGCGAACCCGTCGAGGTTCCATCCCGTAGTGTGCCTATCTTCCAACCTTCGAATCTTTTCCGGGCGCGGGTTGACCGAGGGGCTAAGTCCTACTTGACGGGTGGACCTGTGGAGGAAGTTGGCAAGGTTGCCGGGATAGCCGATCCCGCTCGCTGAACGATCTACTGGCTTGGCCCATGATCGCGCTCTGGCCCGTGCTGCCGCGTCACCTCTAGCGGCCGCACGACACTGAGCGTCCCGTAGTATTCGCCACCTGCTCGTTCAGCCGCTCGGCTTGTCTTCCCAAGGCTTCGACCTGCACGGAGTGCCGCCGCCGCTCTATCTCGTACTGCGCGGACAACCTCTCCAGGCCGCCGTCAAATGCCGCCGTTGATATTGAGGAAGGGCTGAGGAAAGGCTGAGGCCGATCACCAGCGGTGGCGAGATGTTCAGGCTCCGGCTGTCTGGAGGTTGCACTGAGCGGCGAGGACGTACGCATGGACGCCGCCGCGCCTGTGGTGGAGGACCGCCGTCCACGCGTAGCGGTTCGGATCGAGCCCGCCCACGTCTGTCTTCTCGAACTCGTCGAGGACGGCTACGATCTGCTCGTCGGTCGGCCGGTTCTCTGGCATCCACGCGATTACGACCGACGTGTACCTGCGCTCGAACTCGAGTGAGTCGACCACGACGGCTACCATGTCCGGATTACCGCGCAGCACTTCGACGCCCTCGCGCCTCTGCCTCAGCGTCTCGCTCGCCGACGAGATAGTCGACCACCAACCGGGCCTATGGGAGCCGGACTGAGCACCGTAGCGAAAGCAATGGAGAATGCACCATATTCTACCGCACCATCCCTGATTCTACGAGCTCGACACTTGGATAACATTTCCACTGATTTTCAGCGGTTTAGCGCCTGGGAGGTAGTTCTGCTCAAGGTCACCTTGGAGTGAGGCCAGCTCTGCTGGATTGATGCGTGTGGCCGTCTTGGTCACGCGCTTAAGACCTACGATTCAGAAGCCTTCCGAAGCGACTACGCCACTTGTGTGATACCAACTCAGAATCCAGCGGTGGAGCAGCCTCGTCGGTCAGCGGCCTGGTCGTTAGTTGGCATTAATGTGAACCTCGCCCGTGGGAAGATTGGCGTAGTTGGAAATCATTCTGTAGGTAAAGTTGTCCACGGCCATGCTGGGAACGGTCGCTACGAAATACTTGAGAGGCGACGGGCCGGGATCTGGATCTGGAGACGGCTCAAGTGTAACGAAGACAGGCATTCCGGCGAGAGACAACGGGAAAGTCAAGTCCGGTGGCGGGTTGACCAGAAAGTCCTCTCCCGGAAAGTCGAAGCCGTCAAGCGCCCCACTGTACGGCGCGGAATCGTCCTTAGCAGCCTCACCGAGCACGACACCCGTCGTTAACGGAATGCCGTCGACTACGACCCAGCCCTGATAGTTCCAGCCCGTAAGAGGATACACAACTTGCAGGCCGCGGGCCGGCACACCTGGGGTTGTATTGATAAACCAAAGGCCGCTTAATTCGTCAGTGATCGGGCCATTGGTGGGAGTCGCCAGGATATACGTTGCAATTCCCAGTTCAAGACGGAGGTCGATTCCCAACTCATGCGACGTTACTAAGGTCGCACGCAAATCTCTGAAGTCGCCACCCATTAGGCGCGTATCAGACGGCAATCCATCACTCGCACCGTCCGGTTCGACCGTTACGGAAAATGTGATTGCGGTCTCCAGACCGAAGTCCGTCTCGAAAATGCCTGCATGGACGCGGGCACCATTCAAGTCCACCAATCTACCATCGGCATCGACATTGAAGGCCCCGGTCGATCGCTCCTTTGGAATGTCATCCTCGATGATCTGGGCCCATCCTTCGTAGTGGTACCCCGAAGGCAGTGGTTCCAAGTTGTCCACTGACATGAGGAGCTCACGCAGGCCCATGTCTTCGGCCAACGGGTCGCCGGAGTCGCAGGCGGACGCGAAGCAAACAACCGCCGCCACAATTGAAATGCGCACAGTCATGGTCATGGTTTTTAAGGCAGGGTTCTCTATCGAACGATACCTATCGAGATTCGTTGCGTGTAGCTAGGGGGAATTCTGAGTCCCCATACCTCGGAGGTGTGGAAACGACAACCCGAAAGCGGCGTTCGCCCAGCCCTAATTATTGACCGGACGTCGGAATGGTGGAAGGATGGAGTCCCGACTCATGGCAACGAAAGCGGGTGCTGCAGCAGCCTGAGTACGCGGATAAGCATGCACTTCAAAGCGTTCTGGACGAACTGTCCGCACGGCCGCCACTGGTTACTCCCCACGAAGTCGAGGCACTCGGCAAGCAATTAGCTGAGGCGGCAATTGGCAAGCGATTCCTGCTTCAGGGTGGAGATTGCGCCGAGCGGTTCGACGAGTGTAGAGACGACATCATAAAGAATCGTCTGAAGATCCTCCTCCAGATGAGCGTCGTGCTCATCTATGGCCTGAAAAACCCCGTCGTTCGCGTCGGGCGATTCGCAGGGCAGTATGCGAAGCCTCGTTCCTCGGAGTTCGAAACACGCAACGGAGTCACTCTGCCGAGTTACCGTGGAGATATCATTAACGCTCCCGAATTCACCGCCGAGGCACGCCGAGTAGATCCAGGACGGTTGCTGAAGGCCTACCATTGTTCGGCGATGCTGCTCAATTTCGTGCGTGCTCTGGCGGAAGGCGGATGGGCCGATTTGCGACACCCGGAAAACTGGAACCTCTCCTTCGCCGAAGGCTCACCTCGCGCTGCTGAATACCACTCTATCATTGAGACGGTACGGGAGGCGCTGCGTTTTACCCAAACCGTAGCTGTTGGTCCGCTGACCGGACTTCGCCGCGTCGATTTCTTTACGAGCCACGAGGCGTTGCACCTCAATTACGAACAGGCGCTCACTCGCTTGATACCTCACCGCGATGGGACGTACAACCTGTCGACGCATTTTCCGTGGATCGGCAAGCGGACCGCACAACTTGATAGCGCCCACGTCGAATATGCCAGAGGGATCCGTAACCCGATCGGTGTCAAGGTCGGTCCCGGGACGGCGCCGTCCGAGGTTGTCGCACTCGTTCGACATCTCAATCCCTTCAATGAACCCGGGCGTATGACGCTGGTTACTCGCTACGGTGCCGAAGGCATCGAACAGGAGCTTCCACCCGTCATCAACGCCGTAGGGGCGGCAGGACAGAGAGTGCTCTGGTGCTGTGATCCCATGCATGGTAACACAGAAACGATTGACGATGGTGTCAAGACGCGGCACTTCGACAAGATCCTGACAGAGCTTGAACTTGCATTTGACATCCACGCCGGCGAAGGCACGATTCTAGGCGGCGTCCATTTCGAGCTCACGGGAGAAGACGTAACCGAGTGCACAGGCGGTGCACGCGGCCTTGTAGAATCCGATCTTTCGCGCGCCTATCGGTCTACCGTTGATCCTCGTCTAAACGCGGAACAGTCCCTTGAAATGGCACTGCGGATCGTCCGCAAATGCAGGCGGATGCGTCGCTGAGATTCTCGATATTGCATGCGTACGCTCGTTTTGACGCACCCTGGCACGTTCGACTGGCTGGACGTGTCTGACCCAGTAGAAGGACCACACGACGTCTTGGTCCGCGTACTACGTTGCGGTGTCTGCGGAACGGATCGGCACGCGTTCGCCGGACGGCAACCGTTTCTTACGTACCCGTGCCGTCTCGGTCACGAGCTGGGTGTCCAGGTGGTTTCTGCGCCCGAAGGTTCTTCTCTCAGTGCGGGCGACAAGTGTGCCGTTGATCCGTATCGGTATTGTGGCAGTTGCGTAGCGTGTCAGCTCGGGAAAACTAATTGCTGCGAAAGCATGCAGGTTTTGGGCGTCCACACCAATGGAGGGCATGCTCCGCTTCTGGTGCGGACCGAAGACAAACTCTACAGGAGTGACAGCCTATCAGTGGATGAGCTGACCCTCGTCGAGCCGCTTGTGATCGGACGACACGCTGTTGTGCGGTCGGGCCTTGAGCCAGGCGAATCCGCATTGGTCGTAGGGCAGGGGCCGATCGGTGCTGCCGTGGCGCTCTACGCCAAGGAAGCGGGGGCGGAGCTTGTGGTCGCAGACGTGCGGAAAGAGTGCCTGGAGTGGAGCAGACGCTTCCTCGGCGTGTCGGTTCTCGATGCGGGTATGTCGCTGCAGAGCGCGTTCGGTGGCGAACTACCACGAGTGGTCTTCGATGCTACGGGCAATCCAGAAGCGATGCACGCGAGCTTCGATTATCCGGGGCAAGGAGGACGGCTTGTATTCGTGGGACATTTTCCGGGAGACGTGACATTCTCTGATCCCGAATTTCACCGTCGAGAGCTGACGTTACTTGCGAGTCGCAACGGGACATCCAAGGATTTTTGCTACGTTCTCAATACGATGGAAAGCGGAACGATACGGACCGAAGATATGATCACGCACCGGTTTACTTTCGACGAAACGCCCCGATTGTGCAGATTTCGACGACATGCCTGGTCTTCTAAAGGCAATGATCAGTATTCCGTAAGTTCTGGCGCTGCATGAAGGCGGAGTGTAGGGGTCACCTTCTCCTAATTTGAGGAATGCCGTGAACGAATCATACAACATTGCGGTGGCGCGCGAGATTCCCGTCGCTCGCCTTGACGTGGATACCAGAGCTACGTTCATCATGCGCACGTATCGGCACCTCTTGGGGGCCATCATGCTGTTCGTGCTCATCGAGGTGCTTCTCTTTAGGTCGGGAATGGCCTACGGCATTGCACAGGCACTCCAGAGCGTATCTTGGCTTCTCGTCCTCGGAGGATTCATGGTCGTTGGATGGTTTGCGAGCCGGACAGCGATGAACACACGATCGCTCCCTAGCCAGTACATGGCCCTCGGCGCATTCGTATTTGCCGAAGCAATCATCTTTGTGCCGTTGCTGGTCATTGCGGATACTTCGGCACCCGGAGCCATCCAAAGTGCAGCTATCGTTACGCTACTGGGCTTTACCGGTCTTACGGCCGTCGTGTTTTTTACACGCAAGGATTTTTCATTCCTTGGAGGTGTTCTGCGCTTCGGATTTGTCATGGCACTTGTTCTGATCGTCGCTGCCGTCCTGTTCGGCCTGAGTTTGGGAACATTCTTTTCAATCGCAATGATTGCCCTTGCCGGCGGTGCCATATTGTACGACACGTCAAACGTTCTCAATCATTTTCCGGAGGACCGCTACGTTGGTGCCGCGCTTGAGCTCTTCGCATCTGTCGCGCTGCTGTTCTGGTACGTGCTGTCGCTGTTCATTTCGCGGGACTAGCGGGTCTCGACTTCATAGATCAAACTCGATTGATGCGGCGTGCCCAAGACGTATGATTTGATCACGATGGGCCGTTCGTCAATTGACCTGTACGCGAACGATGTCGGCGCACCGTTTCCCGAAATCAAGAGCTTTGCCGCGTATGTAGGTGGATCTCCTACCAACATCAGCGTTGGGGGGCAGCGGCTCGGACTTACAACGGCGCTTCTTACGGCGGTTGGCGAGGATCCGGTTGGAGATTTCGTGTTGCACTTTGTTGCTGCCGAGGGCGTGGAGACCCGCTTCATCCCGCGCAAGGCTGGTTATCGTACAAGTGCCGTCATTCTCGGCATCGAGCCACCGGATAAGTTTCCGCTTGTTTACTACCGCGACAACTGTGCGGACAACGAGCTGTCCGTAGACGACGTCAAGCGCACACCGATCGCCGATTGCAAGGCCTTCGAATTCGCTGGCACCAATTTGAGTCGCGAACCGAGTCGTAGTGCCACATTGTTTGCGGCGGAAGAAGCACGCCGCGCCGGTGTGCCGACGGTTTTCGACCTCGATTTTCGGCCCGACCAGTGGCACGACCCTTGCGCATTTGGTGTGTCGGTGCGGTCGGCGCTCGCGTCAATCGACGTCGTCTTGGGTACGCAGGACGAAATCAAAGCCGCTGTACTCTCCGATCCTGACCAGGTCAATCTCTCCCATCAGCAGGTGTCGGACGCTCGTGTGAGCGGCGACCTCCCAAAGGGGATCGCGACGCTATTGAGTTTTGGGCCGAAGGCCGTCGTAGAGAAGCGGGGAGAAAGAGGTGCGCGTATTCACCTGGCGGACGGGACAAGGATCGACGCTCCGGGGTATCCGGTCAAAGTGTACAACATACTTGGGGCGGGTGACGCCTTCGCTGCCGGCTTTCTGTACGGTTACACGAAGGGCTGGTCGTGGCGCAAGTCTGCTCGTTTGGGCAATGCCTGCGGAGCAATCGTCGTCACGCGGCACGGATGCGCGAACTTCATGCCGACTCTGGACGAAGCCATGGCCTTCGTCGCACCGCGCGGCGGGTTATGAATACGTCAAGCGATTGTGGTATCTTGCCACCGAGGAGCCCGCTTTGCCGCAGGTGTGCAATGAGCACCGTACGACTGACGATGGCGCAGGCCGTCATTCGCTTTCTCAAATGTCAATTTGTGGAGCGTGACGGCAAGGAGCAGTCCTTCTTTGCGGGATGTTTCGGCATTTTCGGGCATGGCAACATTGCAGGTATTGCCCAAGCGCTGCAGGAAAACCTGGATTTTCGCTACTACCAGTCACGGAACGAGCAGGCGATGGTCCACACTGCGGTGGCCTATGCTAAGATGAAAAACCGTCTAGGTGCGTTCGTCTGTACGTCGTCAATAGGGCCAGGGGCAACGAACATGGTGACGGGTGCGGCTGTCGCAACGATTAACCGGCTTCCGGTACTGCTTCTTCCGGGCGACATTTTCGCCCGCCGCAACGTCGCTCCCGTCCTGCAGCAACTCGAATCCGAGCATTCCCAAGACGTATCTGTCAACGACTGTTTTCGTCCGGTAAGCCGATACTGGGATCGTATCAATCGTCCGGACCAAATCATTACGACTTTGCCTGAGGCGATGCGGGTATTGACCAGTCCTGCCGATTCTGGTGCGGTTACGCTTGCGTTACCTCAGGATGTGCAGACAGAGGCGTGGGACTATCCGTCGGGTCTTTTTGACAGACGCGTCTGGCACGTTCCGCGGAATCGTCCGGATGCCGCGGCGCTTGCACGGGCTGCAGAGTGTATCCGAAGCGCGGAGCGACCTCTCATTCTTGCCGGCGGTGGGGTCCAGTACAGTGAAGCGACCGAAGAGCTGCGTGCGTTTTCGCTACGTACGGGCATTCCCGTATGCGAAACCCATGCGGGCAAGGGGAGCCTGCGCTATGACGATCCGCTCAATCTGGGAGCGGTTGGCGTTACCGGTACGTTCGCTGCCAATCGTGTGGCCCGAGAGGCCGATGTCGTCATCGGAGTGGGGACCCGCTTCAGTGATTTTACGACAGCCAGCAAGACGGCGTTTGAAAACCCCGACGTACGATTTGTCACGATCAACACAGCCGAGCTGGACGCCTACAAGCACGACGCGTTGCCACTGGTTGGTGATGCACTCGCGACGCTCGAAGAGCTTTCGAGAGTGCTTGACGGTTTCCAGGTTGACACCGCATATCGCAGTACGTGTAAGCGGCTTCGCGAGGAATGGGATCGGGAGGTCGAGCGCCTGTACGCAATGCGGCACGTACCCCACGCCAGCCAGAGCGAAGTCATCGGCGTCATCAACGAGATGGGCGATCCCGATGGCGTGATGGTGTGTGCTGCGGGCAGCCTTCCAGGCGATCTCCATAAGCTGTGGCGCACTCGGCATGCGAAGCAATACCATATGGAGTATGGCTACAGCACGATGGGCTACGAGATTGCGGGCGGCCTCGGGATTAAGATGGCCGATCCCGACCGCGAGGTCTACGTGCTCGTTGGCGACGGGAGTTATCTCATGCTGTCGACCGACCTCGTAACGTCAGTTCAGGAGGGGTACAAGCTGACGATCGTGCTTATGGACAACCAAGGCTTCAAAAGTATCGGTGGGCTCAGCCGGTCGTTGGGCCAGGAAGGTTTTGGGACGCGGTACGCGTTCCCAAAAGACGGCAGCCTGCCGGGTGATGGTGAGAGCGGTATTAGATACCTACCGGTGGACTTGGCCGCAAACGCCGAATCTCTCGGCGCCAAAGTCTACCGCTGCAGTGGTCGTCAAGACCTTGTAGAGGCCCTCGAACAATCGAGAGCAATCGACCGCACGGTGGTTCTCTATATTCGTACCGATCGTTACGAAGATGTGCCCGGATACGAGTGCTGGTGGGATGTACCGGTCGCCGAGACGAGTACGATGGAGGGTGTAAGGCGGGCTCGCACTGAATGGGAGCTTATGCGCCTGAAAGAGCGGACGTATCTTGGCCGGGGCGAGTAGGCTATGCTCATGATTAGTTGGGTAGGAGGAAGCTCTATCGTGTAATTTGTACGTTGCAAAGCGTTCCGGCAGAAACGGGGAGCGGCAATATGGGTTCGTCGCAAGAACATCTCCATGATCACGGGCATCTCCACGCTATGCGAGGTGCCAGCAAGCGGAATCTTTGGGGCGCTCTACTCCTCATACTTACGTACATGATCGCCGAAGTCATCGGCGGTCTCTTGTCAGGTAGTCTTGCCCTCCTCGCGGACGCCGGGCACAAGCTGATGGACGTCGCGTCGATCGGATTTGCCCTGGTTGCAGTTCACGTTGCAGCGAAGTCAGAGTCGGCGCAGCGTACGTTCGGGTACCATCGACTGGAAATCCTTGTGGCGCTTGCCAATGCGCTAGCTCTCTGGCTGATAGCCTTCGAGATAGTGACTGAGGCGTACGCCCGGTTTACGGGCATCGACAGTCACGGCCATGCCGGCCACGAACATGCGCAAGGAGGCCCGATGCTGGTCATCGGCTCGGTTGGCATCCTGGTCAATGTGTCGGCCGCCTGGATTCTGCGCCAATCTGCCCGAACCAGTGTAAACGTCGAAGCCGCATTCGCCCACATAGTTGCTGATACGGTGGGCGCCATCGGTCTGGTCGTGTCCGGCGTCATTATTCTGGCATTCGGCTGGACGATCGTTGACCCGATCCTCGGTGGCATCATTGGTTGCATGATCCTGCTGAGTACGTTCAGGTTGCTCGGGAAAGTGATAAGAACGCTTCTTCAGGGAACGCCCGAACACATCGACGTCTTTCGTTTGTGCAGCGACATGGGGGAAATACCTGGCGTTGTGTTCATCCACGACATTCACGTCTGGAATCTAGTCCCCGGGTACGACGTGCTTACCGCCCATATCATCGTGGATCCAGCCTACGGCATTGACGAGGTCCGCGATTTACGCCGCAAGCTTCGGAAAATCGCTACGGAGGATTTTGGTATCAAACACGTTACGCTGCAGCTGGAGGACTCCGCGTCAGACTGCACGGAGCACCACCACGTTGATCACTTGCACCGGCGCAGCGCCGAAATCAAGATCCGCCGCGGGATCTACGAGAGGCTGATCGGCGGCCATCACGATCACCCGCATTAGCCGCGGGATACCGTCACACAGTGGACGCCCTCGGAACCGAACGGGCTTTTCTGAATTTTCTCGCGTCCGGCGGACTGTCACTTTGATGGAATACCGTCGAGAGCGGGCCGCAACGTGGATATAGTGTGCAGGGCTGGATCGCAGGTGTGCCAGGCCGTTTACATGTGGGGACGATGATGCATGACCATCAGTGCTCGGGGGGAGACGATCACGGGTTCCACAGAGCGAGTCGACGCAGTTTGACGAGTGCCCTCGTTCTGATCGTAGGGTACATGTTTGCGGAAGTGATCGGGGGGCTCATTTCGGGGAGTCTCGCGCTTTTGGCGGATGCCGGTCACATGCTGTCCGACGCAGCGTCGATCGGACTTGCCCTTGTCGCTTTGCATTTCGCGGCCCGGCCTGCGTCGGCGCGTCATACGTTCGGGTACCATCGACTTGAGATTCTCGCCGCGCTTGCCAATGCACTCACGCTGTGGTTCATAGCGGCGTGGGTGGTGTTCGAAGCGTACGAACGATTCCAGACCGTGCCCGATGTCGCGGGCGGTACAATCCTGATCATCGGAACCGTAGGTCTTCTCGTAAATGCGGTAGCCGCTTGGATTCTGCACCGGCCGGCCAAGGAGAGCCTGAATGTAGAAGGGGCTTTCGTACATGTTATGGCTGATCTGTTGGGATCGTTGGGTGTCGTGATTTCCGGTGTTTTCGTATGGGCTTTCGGATGGACGATCGTCGATCCGATTCTGAGCGTGGTCATCTGTATTCTGATCCTCGTGAGTACTTGGCGGCTGCTCCGCAAAGTGATTAACATTCTGCTACAGGGCGTCCCGGAGCACCTGGATCTGTACCGGCTGTGCCACGAATTGGAAGAGGTTAGTGGCGTACGGAAGCTCCACGATATTCACGTGTGGAATCTGGCTTCCGGATACGACGTGCTAACGGCACACGTCTTGGTGGAGCCGTCGTATTCGGCGAACGACTACGAGAATCTTAAGGACCAACTCCGTGAGATTGCCACGAGCCGGTTCAACATTCACCACGTTACGTTGCAGATCGAGTCATCGCACGATCGCTGCCGGGAGGATCATAGAGTCGATCCTGTGCGCTCTCACGAAGAAGTAGGCATCCCTCGACGCCTGCTTTCGCGCCGTCGAGCGCAAGCGGAGCATAGCTACAAGTAAGCGGGATCACGCCCACAACGTACCAGGCATGGTCGAATGCAGGCATGGCGTTTGAGGCAGCAAGGCTGAGCAAAGAGCCTAACGATCGGCAGTATTTGTCCCTTTTCAAATCCTCGGGGCCGTGCATATTTTGGAATCCCACGCTGCTGCAGGCAACGCCGTTAAACCACTATGGCCCGCGGCTACGTCAATGCGGATCACTACAAACGGGCTTGGGAAAATGGATCAGAATCAACTAGATCGGATCGAGGCGAAGCTCGACCGCGTCATTAGTCAACTGGCGGAGATGAAGCAGCTGGCGAGTGGCTCTGCGCATACACAGCCTTCTCCGCTGCCACGTCAGAGTGCCCAGACCGACAAGGATCCGATACCCGCCAGTCCGTCTAAGCTGCAGGAGGGAGGCTGGGGAGCGAGCATCGACCCGCAGCACGATCCGAAGCCTGGCGATGTGGTCCAGGTTACGACGAGAGGCGGCAAGTCTTGGATGGACAGGATAGATCGAGTCGTATATCGTGGTGGCGAATTCATTAAGGTGACGTTGCAGGGTGATCTCGATCGTCCTGCTCCGCGCCCACAGCAACAGCAGTCTCAAACGGCGGCTGCCTCTTCTGCGCCACAGAATGAATGGGTACGAGCATCTGATCCTCCTCCCGAAGATGAGCCGCTGTTTGAAGACTTCGACGATGGGTTGCCGTTTTGACCCTATCAGCATGAAAGCCCGGTCGGATAGCTATGGATACGGTGCCTCGATCAGTCCGTGGATACAATAATTTCTGCGCAGTGACAGTGTGCGAGGTTAGATTGAGTGGTTCAGAGGATGTCTCCCAAGGAAAATGGCGATCGGCAAGCGGGGCAGAGCAGCAGGGCAAGCTGTTTGTGGCGACTGGTAGGATTCGGGCGCTGGGCAACCAATTGTACCGTGCTTTGAGTGGAAGGCCGGGTTTCGACGAGTTCGCGAAAAAAACATGTCGCGGTTTCTGGACGGTAAGATGGACGTCTCGGCGAATATCAAGGCACGCGATCTAGCCCCGTGGTAGTACCATGGAATTCGGATGTAGTCCAGCGGTCATCGATGATTCGGCCTCTGGGCGGCCACGTGCCGTGATCGGTACAAGGGCGAGGTAGACGGATGCGGCTTTCCTGGAACGAGGTGCGCGTACGTGCCGCGTCCTTCGCCAAGGCATGGCGCGATGCAGCATACGAGAGAGGCGAGACGCAGAGCTTCTACAACGAGTTCTTCGAGGTCTTCGATGTCCGCCGCCGTTCCGTAGCACGCTACGAGGAGCATGTCGCTAAGCTCGACAACCGTTCGGGGTTTATCGACCTGTTCTGGCCGGGTGTCCTGATTGTCGAGCAGAAGAGTGTTGGGCGTGATCTCGGCAAGGCGTACGGACAGGCAGGGGAGTATTTCGACGCGCTGCCTGAGCGCGACCGCCCACGCTACATCTTGGTGAGCGATTTTCAGACCTTCGAGCTTCACGATCTGGATGAGCGGGAGACCACCTCCTTCTCCCTCTTGGATTTACCTGGCCACGTCGAGGCGTTCGGCTTCATCCTTGGCGTCCAGCGCCGGACATTTCGAGACCAGGACCCCGTCAATGTCGAGGCGGCGGAACTCGTTGGACGGCTTCACGATGCCCTCGATGCTGCAGGCTATCGAGGCCACGATCTGGAGCGGTTCCTCGTGCGGATTGTGTTCTGCCTGTTCGCTGACGACACCGGCGTCTTCGAGCCGCGCGATATCCTCTTTGACTTTATTGACAACCGCACCGCCAAGGACGGATCGGACACCGGGCGGTGTTTGGCGGAACTGTTTCAGGTGCTCGACACGTCGGAGGCGCGACGCCAGGCGACGCTTGATGAGGATCTGGCCCGCTTCCCCTACGTCAACGGGCGGCTATTCGAGGAATCGCTGCGAATCCCGTCGTTCGACGCATCCATGCGTCAGAAGCTGCTGGACGCCTGTCGCTTCGATTGGTCGAACATTTCCCCCGCGATCTTCGGCGCGCTATTCCAGTCGGTCATGGACCCGGTGGAGCGCCGTAGGCAGGGCGCCCACTATACGACCGAGAAAAACATCCTGAAGGTGATCGAGCCGCTGTTCTTGGAGGACCTTCGTGCCGAGTTCGAGAAGCTGAAGGGCCGCAAGGACCGCCGCCGCCGTGCCGACCTGGGCCGGTTTCAGGAGAAGCTCGGCCGGATGAC
>JAAXGO010000180.1 GCA_012267425.1 Rhodothermales bacterium | reverse complement strand
ATCGTACGGGCGAAAGGTAGTAGGTATGATCTGTCACAAGGTGGATACAATATATATACAGATGTAGATCAAATGAATTCCTTAATAAATTCTCACCTTCTCTGTCACGTAGCCTCCTAAGTTTCTGCGGCGCAGACTCCTAGATGGTGCTTGCAGCCTTTTCGAGGGCTCGCCCGTCGTTGTACTTGGACGGACACTTTATAAGGATGTACTCGGCCTCAAATACACCACCGGCCAGACGCCCTTCCACGACCAGTTTTTCCGCGTCTTCGAAGCTCGCCGGCTTGGGGTTATTGTAGCGCACCTGCCGTACAACTCCCAATTCATCGGCCATATGGAACGAAAAGACATTCGTTACCGGATTGTAGTAGTGTGGCTGGTCCTCGATCCATTGTCCGACGACGTGGGCACGAGAGCCTGTCTGCTCGGCTTCCGCAAACCCCATGTAACCGCCAACCTGTTCACCGAAGCTGAAAAGTAGAAGTGACCCGAATCCGGCAAGGAGGATGAGGCCAATCAGATTCTTCTGCTTCATGGTAGTCGAGATCAGTCGTTTGCAGATTCTTTTTCTCGCAGCTTCCGCTCGAGAACATCCAGTTTGCGGTCCGTCCGCCAGAGAAGAAAGGTGATGCCGAGCCAGATGACGAGTACAACTGCCAAAACGACGAAGAGTTTGTCGTTGGACAGCATCAAATCATCGGTCTGAGCAAGAAATAATTGCATAATCGGAGGCTCATGGTTACAGGTCCGGGCGGCCTAAGGCGTCGATTCGGTTGCAAACATTCTCTATGCGGACCCTCTGCGTGTACAGCAGCCATGCGAGGCCGATGAATCCGATGACGGCTGCGTAGAACACGACGCGCAGAATGGGATCGGTGATTTCGCTGAAGGCCGGGTTGCCCTCGGCGCCGGGGTGGAGGCTTTCCATCTGCCGCGGCAGCACATACAGCAGAAACGGCACCGTGATGAACGCCAATAGATTGTAGGCCGCCGCAATGCGGGTCCGCTCTTTTTCGTCGTCCACGGCATTCCGGAGCGCAAAGTATGCCGCATAGATGAGGACCTGTATCGCGGCCATTGACTGCTTGGGATCAAAATTCCACCACAGCCCGGACTCGACATACCACGTCCAGCGTGCCCACACGCTGCCGGTCAAGAGCCCGAGGATTCCGAAGCACACCGCCACGATAGCCGCAGACTTTGCCCGCAGGTCGTAGACATGGCTTCCGGTCTGCAGAACGCGCAGCGAATGCCAGGCTGAGAGCATCGTCAAGGCCATCATCGTAAACCACATCGGCACGTGGAAATAGAGGTTCCGCGCAGTGTGTTCGAGGATTGGAATGCGCGGGATATTGAGGAGAACGCCGCCGCCGGAAAAGGCTGCGACGATGACCGCCGTCATCCAAATTACGATGACGGCCCTGATGAGCCGGTAGTGCCGAGTACCTATAATCCCCTGAGTACCGGAATCGTCAGTCATGCCAGACGTGATCGAATAAAAGTACAGAGGCTGTTATGACAACGCCGGTGAACGCAATGAGGGCCATCAGCGAATCTACAGATGCCGCCCATCCGCCGGCACCGCCAGCGAAGCTTTTGCGGGTAGCGTCAACAGTGGACATGAGCAGAGGTACCAGAAGCGGAAAAAGCAAAACGGGAAGCAGTGCCCCCCGCCGTGACGTTCGGGCTATGATAGCCGCCAGGATGGTTGTGGTGCCGCTGAGTCCGAGCGTTCCCAGAAGGATTGTCGTCAGAAGCAGGCTCCAGTGCGCAACTTCAACGCCGGAAAGTACGATGAATGCCCCCAGTGAGACAAAGTTCACCGCCATTCCCAACAGGGAATTGTAAACCAGTTTGCCAGCGTAAACCATGCTACTTGTAGTATGAAGGCGCAGGAACAAGGCGGTGCCCCGCTCTTGCTCTTGGATAAAACTGCGCCCCAGTCCGAGTGCAGCTGCAAAAAGAATGACGATCCAAAGCAATCCTGCCTGTGCCCGTGCGCCGATGTCCTCGCGCGATACGGCCAGAGCGACCAAGAGCAGGGCGCCGAGCACGAACACGAAAAGAGTGTTTAGCGCGTAGCGGCTTCGCAGCTCGAGCCGCAAATCCTTCAAAAGCACGGCCCAGGCGCCCTGGTACCAGTGTACCGGATGATGTGTGCGGCGGGCCATTACGTAGTTGCGGCACGCTTGGCCGCCAGCTCTTCTGCCGTCACGAGGCCCGGGGGGCGGGGAGCGAATATGACTGGTTCGTCCGTGGGAGGGGCAAATGTGCCAACGAAATCTATTTCCGTTTCGAGACGGTAGCCGGTTTCGCGCTCGACGATGCGCCGCACGTAGGCGATGAGTGCCTGCAGATCGGCGGCACTCCCTCTGCCACGGTTTATCATGATGTTGGCATGCCTGTGCGTCACCTCGACGCCTCCGATCGTGGCACCTTTGAGACCGCACTGATCGATGAGCCGGCCCGCCCCGATGCCATCGATCTTCTTGAAAATCGAGCCGACGCTGGGTTCAGTGTCCAGTGGCGGATGCCGGAGGGAGCGCCACTGCAGATTGGCCCGGGCGATGTCGCGCATTCGTCGAGGGTCAGCAGGATCGAGCTGAAACGTGGCCGAGAGTACGACGTCGTGCCTGTAATGGAGGACCGAATGGTCATATCCAAAATCAAAATACTCCACTCCTACACGGCGGCGCTCCCCTTCCTCGGAAAGAATATCGGCTTCGACAAGCACTTCCTCAATAAACATGGTCCGCTCGCGCTTCGGCGGCGGCGCCAGAAAATGGAGGTTCTGCCACAGTGCTCCACCTACCGTCGACGGAATCCCGACATAGTGTTCGAGTCCAGATAGCCCTGCGGAAATCGCCATGTCAATAAGATCGGGGTAGACGACTGCACCGCTTTCGGCCTGCAATCTCCCTGAGGCGGCGTCAAGGTGTGCGGCTCTGGCGGCGTTGCGGATGACGAGGCCATGGAACCCGCAGTCGCCGATCACGACGTTTGCACCGAGTCCGAGCAAAAAATGCGGAGCGTCTGACTGCCGGGCGATCCGCACGGCGCTGCAGAGTTCGTCTGCCGTGCGGGCCTCGAAAAAGAAATCGGCGCGTCCGCCGAGTCGCATCGTCGTAAGCGGTGCGAGCGGCACGTTGCGAAGAATGCGCCCGCGCCCGAGGATCCTTTCGAGATCTCCTACGAACGAGGTACGCACGGTATCCTACGGTGCCCGAATCTATTCGGTAACATGCGCTTACAAGGCGGCTCCGACAAAATCGTTCCACCGCACCAAGACACCACAAGACCGATGGCGAACAGATTTCCTACACTGACCCGTCTCATTACCCGTCTGGCGATCGGCCTGGCGGCATTTCTCGTTCTCGCAACGGTGATTTCCGGCTGCATGACCACAACGCTGACTTCCGGGTGGGCGGGCGTCCGGTACAGTCCGTTCGGCGGCACTGATCTTGAGACGACCTACGGCGAAGGTTTGAAGGTGCACGCACCATGGGTAAATGTAATCAAGTACGATGTGCGCGTCCAGGAGCAGGCAGAGAACATGGAGGCCCTCTCGTCGAACGGCTTGTCGATTGTAACGGACGTTTCGGTCCGCTGGCGCCCGGAAATAGAGACACTGCCCCATCTCCACACTACGTACGGCGTGGATTATTTTCGCAAGCTCGTTCAGCCGGAGCTGCGCAGCGTTGTTAGGGAAGTCATTGGCGAGTTCACGCCCGAAGAGCTGTATTCCAGCAAACGCACACAGCTGCAGGAGCAGATATTCTCCCGCGTCCGGGCCAGCGTCGAGGATGACTTCGTGTTGGTCGAAGCCATCCTGATACGAGACGTGCGGCTTCCTGACCAGATCAAAACGGCTATCGAGGACAAGCTGAAGGAAGAGCAGGAAGCAGAACGGTATGAATTCACGATCCAAAAAGAGCACTTAGAGGCCGAACGCAAGCAGATTGAGGCGGAGGGTGAAGCCGAGTACCAGCGCATCATTACCGCCAGCCTAACGACGCAATTTCTGCGCTTCAAGGGCATAGAAGCCACGCAGCAGCTTGCCAATTCAAATAACAGTAAGACCGTGATTATCGGCGGTAGTGGTGACGGCTTGCCGCTTATCCTCGGTGGGCAATAATACTCGTCGCGGCGGGCAACGATGTTCGTGGCCGGGGCATTATTGCTTGCCCCGGTTGAATCACCAACACCGGTACTCTATATTCTTGCTCTCAAGGCATGAACCGGGGTGAGCACTGGAACGGACGCGTTTCCCGCTCTTCTTGCTTTCGCGCTAACAGCACTTTCTACATACACTCACCGGAAGATCCTATGGAACTGAAGCGAACGATTGCACTTGTGTGCCTTGCGCTCGCGCCAGGCCTGGCGCTCGGACAGATGACGACGATCACCGGCTCCGTTACCGACGACGAGGGCGACACACTCATCGGTGCTAACGTCATCATTCAGTCGCTCATACTAGGCGGCTCGACGGACCTGGACGGCAACTATTCATTCCAAGTGCCGGTGGCCCATGTCGGCGAAACGCTGGTTCTTACGGCCAAATTCATTGGCTACAGCGACCAGGAGCGTACGGTTACGCTCACAGCCGGGACAATGACAGAGAATTTCGTCCTGAGTCTCGATCTGCTCAATTTGGACGAATTGGTCGTCACAGGCGTTGCAGAAGCGACGCCGCGAAAGAAACTCGCGTTCACTGTCGATCAGGTAACCTCGGAAGAAATCACGCTGGCGCCGGCGTCTAATCCCGTGAGTTCGCTGCAGGGGAAAGTGCCGGGAGCCGCCGTGCAGGCTTCGAGTGGAACACCCGGTGACGCCGTATCGGTGCGGCTACGGGGTGCCACAAGCATTACTGGCAACAACCAGCCGCTGTATATCGTCGACGGTGTGATCCTGGGATCGAATCAGGTCGACTTCGATGCGCTGGACATTGAAAACGTCGAGATCGTCAAGGGGGCTGCAGCCTCTTCGCTGTATGGCTCAAGAGCCCAGAACGGGGTGATCAACATCACCACGCGCCGCGGCACGAATGTTCCTCTCAACCAAACGAGGGTTACTATTCGCAACGAATACGGCTTTAACCGCTTGGGCGAGAATCTGGTGACCAACCGATCGCACGATCTCAAGGTCGACGCCAGCGGCAATTTCTTGAACGCAGCCGGTGAGAAGAATACGTGTGCCACCTGCCTGCCTAATGGATACGGTCCGGGAGTCATTCAGGAGAAAAACCCGCATGGGGCGGCGTTCTACGACGAGCCTTACCAAGGCCAGCTTTACGACGCATTCGATCAGTTTTTCAATCCGGGAGATACGTGGACGAACTATGTCGGCATCAGCCAGAATAGCTCCAAAACGAATTTCCTGGCTTCGTTTTCAAACATTGAGGAGCAAGGAGCGATACAGGGCCTGCAGGGTCTTAACCGCAAGAGTTTTCGGGTGAACCTCGATCATCGCGTGCGTTCGAGTCTGATCGTATCGAGTTCGGCCTATTATTCGCAGTCTACCAACGATGCACGGACATCGTCGCTTGCGTCGAATTCATTTGTCAATCCGTTTTTCGGGCTGATGTTCACCAATCCGTTGGTAGATCTCGAAGCGCGCGACGAAGCCGGAGAGTTAATTGTGCAGGCCGATCCGCTAGCCGTGGAAGAAAATCCGCTGTACAACATTGCGAATACAACCATGGAGCAAAAGCGGTCGCGGGTGCTCGGCAATTTCCGTGCGCGTTGGAGCCCCACTGATTGGGTCGATCTTGAAAGCAATTTTAGCTACGACCGCTCGGATCGGGACGAATTTGAGTTCTATGACATCGGTTTCAAGACGATCGATGCCAATCCGATTCAGAACGGGAGAATCGAGCGTCGCAATGCGGTGAGCGAAGCTATCAACGCGGACATAACGGCTTCATTCCGTAAGCGATTCGGCGCGCTGACGACCAGAGGCCAGCTCAAGGCACAGATCGAGGATTATAACAATCATACTGAGTACATCATCGGACTAGATCTGGTGACCCCCGGCATAACGGATTTGTCCAACGTCGAGACCGACGGCGAAAAGAACCTCGGCAACTCGCAGACCATCGTCCGGTCGGAAGGGTACTATGGAACGGTAGGGATCGACTATGCCGATCGATACATAGCCGATTTGTTCATGCGCCGCGACGGGAGCTCACTCTTCGGTTCGGAAGAGCGGTGGCAGACGTATTTCCGCGCCAGCGGTGCGTGGCGGTTGTCTGAAGAGGCATGGTGGCCAGCCAAGAACTCCTTGACGGAATTCAAGCTGCGCGGATCCATCGGAACGGCGGGCGGAAGGCCTCGCTACGAATGGCAGTACGAAACGCTGTTTCTGGCGAACGGCGTACTGACGAAGTCTACGCTGGGAAATAAGTTTCTCAAGCCTGAGCTGCAGACAGAAATGGAGGTGGGAATCGACGTGGCGTTTCGCGACCGCGTCTTTCTCGAATTGGTCTATGCGGACACAAAAGTAGAGGATCTGCTGCTTGCAGTCCCTCTTGCCGGGTTCTACGGGTTTTCTTCACAGTGGCAGAATGCCGGGGCGATCGAGTCGAATACAGTGGAGGCAAACCTTGATTTCTCAGCGATCAACACTCGCGATCTCGGCGTTGACGTTGGCATTATTTTCGACCGAACCCGTCAGCAAATCTCCGGGTTTAACTCGAATCCTTTCCAGGGCGGCCCGCTCGGGCTTTTCTTCATTCGCGAGGGTGAGCACCTGGGAACCATGTACGGAGATCTCTGGATCACTGACAAGAGCCAGCTTCCCGAGGACGCTGACCCGAACCTATTCGATGTCAATGATGACGGCTACCTGGTGGCGGTAGGATCCGGCAACACGCACCAGAGCGGTCCGGGTCCCGACGGCATGCTCGGAACTGAAGACGACCTGTGGGGCATGTCGGTTGAAGACGCCTCCGGAAACTACAACTGGGGAATGCCTATCCGGTATTTCGATACGGAGGAAAACACGACGAAGACCATCATTGCCGACGCGGTTCCAGACTTCAATATCGGCGTCAACACGACGGTCCGGTTCAAGGGGATCCACCTATACATGTTGTGGGGCGCCCAGGTAGGTGGCGACGTGTACAATTTCACGAAGCAGTGGAGTTACCGCGACGGGCGCGCAGCTGATCAGGATCAGGGACAGAAGGCGGAGGGACTTAAGAAGTCCACGGCGTACTACGAAGCCCTCTATGATGCTACCGGTCGCAACAGCCACTTCGTGGAGGACGCGACGTACCTCAAGCTGCGCGAGCTGTCGGTGGGCTACACGTTTAATCGCAGCCAACTGGAGCGCCTCTTTGGTACTGCTCTGCATTCGGTGGGAATCAGCGTTATCGGTCGCAATCTAATCACAATGACCGGGTACACCGGGTTTGACCCAGAAGTAGGCAGCTCGGACAGCGGCTCCAACGTCGGCGGAGACGCGACGTTGTACCGAGTGGATGACTTCAACTATCCGCCCTTCCGCACCGTCCGGGCGAAGCTCGAAATCCAGTTCTAAGCCTCCATGCAGGCGATCACCGATCGCGCATGAAACCTGACTTCGAACTCACTAAAGAGACCTCAACGATGAAGCGACTGAAGCGACATAGTATCCAGATCGGACTGACGGCCATTTTGATCCTCGGACTCGTGGGCTGCCAGGACCTTGCCGTCGAAAATCTGAACAATCCGGATCGCGCTAGGGCGCTGACGAGCCCTCCAGATGTACGAAATCTGGTAGCCGGCACTTTCAGAAACTACTGGGACGTAGTGCAGCACTGCAGCGCCGGGCCGTTCATGTATTCCACGATTGCGGATGAGAATTCCTCGGCTTGGGCCAATTGGGGCATGCGAGACATGTCTTCCGAGCCTCGTATTGCCTGGGATAACAGTCCGACGTATGCCCGCCGTGCGTCAACGGAGCTCCCGTGGTTCTGGTCTTATCGAGGCATCTCGAACGCCAATGACGCATTGCAGGCGATAACACGGGCGGAAGCGGAGGAAGGCGCTGAAAACAATGCCTTCACGCGTGAAGGGTACAACACCGACAAGCTGAAAGCCTTCGCCAAGATGAACCAGGGACTGATGCACGGTGCGCTGGCATTGCTCTTCGATCGGGCCTTCGTCGTCGATGAATCAGTCGATCTGGAAAATGACGTGCTTGAGTTAAGACCCTATGACGAGGTAGCTACAGAAGCCATTCGCATACTGGACGAGGCCAAGGCCATCGCTCAAAAAAACGTCGGCAATGCGGCCTTTGCGATAACAGCGGCCGACGACTGGATCTATGGCCTCGATGTCGATGCCGAGCGAATGGTCAGGCTGATCAACTCGTTCGTTGCCCGCATCATGGTACAGGTGCCTCGTGATGTTGCTGGGCGCGCGGCAGTGAACTGGAATGAAGTGATGAGCCGGATCAACGCTGGGATCACGGTAGATTTCGCTCCCATCGGCGACGAAGACGGCCAGAACGGAGAGACGGATTGTTTGAAGCGTTACGGCCAGAACGGTACGACGTGGAGCCGTGCCGATTACAGGACGATCGGGCCCGCGGATGAGTCAGGCGGTTATCAGGCATGGCTGGCCACTCCGCTGCAAGATCGCAACGTGTTTGACATACACACCTCTGACAGACGCATTGTCGGTTCCGCCGACGACCCGAAGATGGACGGTTCGGATTTCGAATATCAGGGCACGTCCGGGCCGTTTCCGGCCGCACGTGGCACGTACCATTATTCGTCGCACAACCACAAGCGCTACCAGTATTTTCTGACCGGCAGCCAGAACGGACCGATGCCGCACATGATCTTGGCGGAGATGGACATGTACCACGCCGAAGCGCTGCTTCGAGGCGGCGGCAGCACCGACGAAGTGGCGATGCTTCTGAACAAGACTCGGGTCGAGCGCGGGAAGCTCAATCCCGCTTCGGGCAGTGATCCGGCCGGATCGTCGAGTGACGCGCAGAGTCATCTCGATACTGCAAGCCTATGGGCAAAACTCAAGCATGAACGGAGGATCGAGACTTTCCAGACCGCTGGTGGTCTCGCCTACTTCGATGACCGTGGCATGGGCGATCTCGTCTCGGGCACGCCCATGCACTTTCCCGTCCCCGGCAAGGAACTTGAAACGCTGGCGTTACAGAACTACACGTTCGGAGGTGTCGGTGGTGACGGTGGGGCTCCGAGTGCCTGGCGTATCGATATGGAGGACCGCCACCTTCGCCCGAGATAGACCGTAGATCCTCGACGGATCTTCGTCTCTTCCTACCCGGGGAGGTTGTCTACGGCTTCATGCGGGCGCCAACAGGATCATGCTTATGAATACGTGGCTTCGAGTAGTAGCCGGCTTTTCTCTTCTGCTCGTGGCGGCGTGCTCGGGCAGTGGGGCTGCTTCGGATCAAGGTGGATCGGAATCCGCTTCGATGCGCACGACGTTGGGCACGTCCACACGGGACCATATCGTGCGGACGACCGACGAAGTGCTCCTCAACCGCTACGGCTATCGATTCAACCGTCGTGTGGATACGGCAGAGGACGTGCGCTTGGAGACATCGTGGAAAGATGTTATTCCCACGGATGACGAGCAGGCTCAGGCATTCACGTCCGTGCGTGTCCGCATTACCGTGACATCGCGTCCTCGCAGCAGATCCGGAGGGACCCCGACATATTCGGCCCGGTTTCAAGCCGAAGTTCACGGACGGGGCGAGGGGGGGCTGGACTGGGTGGAATTACCCATAACGGCCCAACGCAGAGCATACTTACGCGAGATCACGGACCTGCTGGAGAACGAATTCAAGGGTGGCGTACGCTAGGACCTTTTCGTGATCTCAAGGTGATCGGTCGTCGGGCTCTTGGGCAACGGCGTCGTGCGGCGGCTTGTGTAAGTCTGGTTCTACTCGGAGCCGGTTGCACGGAAGCGCCGGTCCGTACGTGGGTTACCGAGGAGGGGGTCCGATGGGCGGAGCTTCCCTCAGCAGGGGGCGGAAAGCCGGGTTTCACGCCGCTGGAGCCGTTGCGGACGGGAGTGGATTTCGTCAACCGTCTTGACGAAGAGGATTTTCTTGCCAACCGCCACTATGCCAACGGCTCCGGCGTGGCGCTCGCCGATGTCGACGGCGACGATTTACCCGACATCTATTTTGCCGGTCTTAGCGGTTCCAACGCGCTCTATCGAAACCTCGGCGACTGGCGTTTCGAGGACGTGACGGAGCGTGCACGTCTTGCTGCCGCTGGGCGCTTTTCCACGGGGTGCGTGTTTGCGGACGTGGATGGTGACGGCGACGTGGATCTTTTACTTACCGCGATGGGCGGTACGTCGTCGGTGTTTTTCAACGACGGCACAGGGCGCTTTACGGAAAGTGTCCTAAGCGAAGGGGGCGGGGCTACTTCAATGGCGCTCGCCGACACTGACGGCGACGGCGACCTCGACCTGTATGTCGGCTACTACAAAGAGCGTACAGTCAAAGATGTGTTTCCGCCGCACGAAATTGAATTCGAACGCGTCGTGGAGCGAGACGGTGACGACTTTTCGGTCGTGGAGGCCTGGCGAGACCACTACCGCATCGAACTACAGGGCAATCGGCTCATGCGCCTTGAAATCGCCGAACCGGATCGTTTTTATCTCAACGATGGCGCGGGACGTTTCGCACGTCTGCGAAGCACGTTCGGGGACTTTGAGGACTGGGCGCTCGCAGTGCGTTTCCAGGACATCAACGGCGATGGGAATCCGGACCTTTTTGTCTGCAATGATTTCGAGAGTCCCGATCATATGTGGTTTGGTGACGGCGGCGGCGGATTTCATGCGGCGTCACCGATGAGTTTCCGCAAGACGGCCCAATCGAGTATGTCCGTCGCGATGGCCGATGTCAACGCAGACGGCCAGACGGACATTTTCGTTGCTGATATGCTAAGCGCCGATTATGTGCGGCGGCAGCGGCAGGTCGAGGTTGTGCCTCCAGAAATTATTGCGCCTGGCGACATTAATTCACGCCCGCAAGTGATGCAGAATATGTTGTACCTCTCCCGTGGGGACGGAACGTTCGCCGAGACGGCCAGGCAGGCGGGAGTGCACGCTTCGGAATGGACGTGGTCGAGTGCGTTTCTGGACGTTGATCTGGACGGTTACGAGGATCTGCTTCTTACTGACGGCCATTTATATGACGCCATGGATGCGGATACACAGATTCGATTGCGCTCTTCGCACGTGGGCGCCGACTGGCGACTGGCGCTTCTCCAGTTCCCGGACCTTTCGCTGAACAACCTGGCATTCCAAAACCGCGGAGATGGTACGTTCGAGAAGCAATCCGACGGGTGGGGCATTGGGCGGGAAGCCGATGTCTCGCACGGAATGGCCCTTGCTGATCTGGATCTGGACGGTGACTTGGACGTGGTCATAAACCGCCTGAATCTTCCGGCGGGCCTGTATCGAAACGACGCATCTGGCGAGCGTATCGCGATACGGCTTTTCGGAGAAGCTCCGAATACCTTTGGAATCGGTGCCCGCATACACGTCACTGGTGGCGGCCAGCCTGATCGAAGCAGGGAAGTGGTCGCGGGCGGCGAATACCTTTCTTCTAGTGAGGCGCTGCACACGTTTGCTGCCGGGGCGGATTCGGTTCACATCCGGGTCGACTGGCGAAGTGGATGGAGGAGCATTGTAAGCGGAGCCCGTGGCGGGCGGATCTACGAAATCTTCGAAGCCGCTGCAAGCCCGCCACCCAACGAAACGGCTCCACCGCCGTCACTATTCACGGAATTGCCTGTTTCATTCACCCACTACGAGGTATCCTACGACGACTTCGCGCGGCAGCCGCTATTGCCAAGGCGTCTCAGTCAGCAGGGCCCCGTGCTTGCAGCGCTGGACTACGATGGCGACGGCGACGAGGATCTTGTCATCGGAGGTGGGCGCGCTGGCCGCGTGACGGTTCTGCCGCGAGATGAGAATGGCTTCGGGGCTTCTTACGAGATCGGCCCAGTGCTCGACGGGGATGTGACCGGCCTCGTTGCTCTTTTTCGTGATGCTGCTCCGCCGCAGGTATTTGCCGCGGTGTCGAACTGGGAGAGGACTCCTGAGACGGCGAGTGATTCGTCGTACGTGGCAGTTTTTGACAGACAGCGGCTGCCGATTGGCCCGGATGCGGTCGCGCCGCTTCTTCTTGCCGACTTTGATGGAGACGTCGACCTCGACCTGTTTGTCGGAGGTCACTTTGTGCCGGGAGTCTTCGGGGCTCCGGCATCCAGCCAGATTTATTTGAATGACGGAGGGCAGTACGTCGAAGATGCGGGTTTCGGCGCAGCGTTCGACCAAGTGGGAATGATT
>JAAXGO010000179.1 GCA_012267425.1 Rhodothermales bacterium | reverse complement strand
GGCCTGCTCTTCGTCGGTGAGTCCAGGGTAGGGTTCGCCGAGAATACGCTTGAAGTCGGGCCGCCCAGAAAACAGCTCCCCTTCGATCCACACGCTTCCCGCCTCGATGGCAATCTTTTCGGTATCCGAGATGCGGGGCAGCGTTCCGCCGGCCTTCATGAGGTGCATTAACGGCCCTGTAAGGAGCACGCGGCGAAACGGACCGACGCTAAACAGGAGCGCGGCGGCGGCAAGTGTGATAATCCAGATTGCCGCAGTCCCGAATCCATACGCGACCAATAGCACCAGTATGGCCCAGATCCAAAAGCGTGCGCCGGTATAGCCCAGAATCAGAACTGCAATAACCGTCCCTATACTGGTCGCGATCGGGTAGACTGAGAGGAAGTCATATAGGGGCCACTCTGTCATGTCGACTCTTCGTTTCGTTCGGCTAAAATCACACCATCAAGTTCTCCAGAATGGCGGCTGCACCCATTCCGCCGCCAATGCACATCGTGCACAGTCCGTAGCGCACGCCACGTCGTTTCATTTCGTGGATCAGCGTGGCGGTCAGCTTCGCGCCCGTGCATCCGAGCGGGTGTCCCAGGGCGATGGCGCCGCCATTGACGTTTACGATTTTTTCGTTCAGTCCGGCGAGCCGGATGACGGCAATTGCCTGTGCGGCGAATGCTTCGTTCAGCTCTACGAGGCCGATGTCCTTCAGTGAAAGCTCCGTCTTTGCAAGCACCTTCATGATGGCGCCGACGGGTCCGATTCCCATGATGTCAGGTGCCACACCGGTGACTGCAAAGCCGAGGATGCGGGCCATTGGATCAACGCCCAGATCGCGCATCATGTCACCGCTCATCACCACCGAGGCTGCTGCTCCGTCCGACATCTGCGACGAGTTGCCCGCCGTCACTGTACCGCGATGCCTGAACACCGGACGTAAGCTGCCGAGCGCTTCGAGCGACGAGCCCGCCCGCGGTCCTTCATCTACGGCGAACGTCGACGACGAGGTGTGCTTCTTGCCGCCCTTGAAATACGTCTGCGTGACACACAGCGGGACGATTTCTTCTTCGAAGCGTCCACTTTCGATGGCATCGAGGGCCTTTTCGTGCGAGTCGAGCGAAAAGCGGTCCTGATCCGCGCGCAAAATGCCGTAGCGCTCTGCCATGTTTTCGGCGGTGTTTCCCATCGACACATACACGTCCGGTTGGGTGAACGCAATGTCCGGGTCCGGCTGAAAATAATACCCGGTCATGGGGACGAGACTCATGGACTCCGCGCCGCCTGCGACTACGCAGTCGGCTTGCCCGGCGGCGATGGCCTGTGATGCCATTACAATCGTCTGAAGTCCAGAAGAGCAGAAGCGGTTGATCGTCGCACCCGGCACCGAATCGGGTAACCCAGCCTTGCCTGCGATGATGCGGCCCACATTCATGCCTTGCGATCCTTCCGGAAACGCGCAGCCAATGAGGACGTCGTCTATTTGGTTGCTCGCGAGCCCTTTGATGCGCCGCACCACCTCACGGACAGCTACGGCTCCCATCCGTTCGGGACGGATGGCGCGGAGAGCTCCCTTCTTAGCCTTGCCCACCGCTGTGCGGACGCTGGAGACGATGTAGGCGGTACGAGATACGGCCATACCTAGTTGCGAATCGGCTTTTTGGTTTTGAGGAGCCCCTCGATCCTTTCCTGTGTCTTCTTCTGACCGAGTAGACTCAGAAACGTCTCGCGTTCAAGATCCAGGAGATAGTCTTCTGTCACCTCTTGCGGCGAGCTCAGGCTGCCACCTGTGAACACGTGGGCAAGCCGTCCCGCCAGAAAGCGGTCGTAGTCGGAGATGAAGCGCCCCTGGTGTAGCTGGTATACACCCATCATGAGTGCGGCCTTCCCGCCGCGTCCGAGGACGCGGATCGGTCCCTTGACTGGCGGCATGTATCCCTGCTCCGAGAGCCGTATGACTTCCTGCCGTGCCACATAGAACCTCCGATTCCCGTTCATGACGACAGGCGTGTGCGGTGGGAGCAAGCCCATTTCCTGCGCGTGTCTGGCGCTTGTCGACACGTTGCTCTTCGCAATGTGCTCAAAATAGACGGTGACGACTGTCTGCAGGTCGTTGTCGTAGCCAAGCGAACGCGCCGAGGCCAGTGCGGCCAAGCGCATGGTGCCGGTGCCTGCAGGGATGAGTCCGACGCCGAGTTCGACGAGGCCCATATAGGATTCGGCGGCGGCCACTGGGAACGGCGACGCCATAACGAGCTCGCAGCCTCCGCCGAGGGCTCTTTGGTGAACAGCCGTCACGATGGGCTTCGTGGCATACCGCACGCGCTGCATCGCACGCTGAAAATGAGCGATGTACCGGTCGATGGTGTCGAACTGCCCAGCCTGCACGGCATGGGCCATTTCCATGAGGTTCGCGCCGACGGAAAAATGCGCGCCGTCGTTGCCAATGACGAGCCCACGCAGGGTGCCGTCCCTCTCGACGCGTCCGATAGTTTCGTAGAGCGCCGCAATGACGTTTTGTCCGAGGGTGTTGGCTTTAGAGCGGAATTCGAGAAGTGCCACTCCGTCTCCCATGTCTAGGAGTCCGGCCTCTTCATTCGACCAGAGCTCTGCGCCCGGTGCCGAGCGTACGGCTGCGAGGTTGATTTCGTCATGCGGTACGGTCAGCCGACGAAATTCCCCGCTTGCGGGCACGATGATCTCACGGCGTCTTGTTCTTGGGCGGTAGAAGCCATCTAGTCCGCTCTCGTCCATGTGCCGGACCCAGTCGGGAAGGGCGATGCCGCGCCTGTCGATCTCGCTCAGAGTACGGGCAAACCCGAGTGCATCCCAGGTCTCAAACGGCCCCATCTGCCAGCCGAATCCCCAACGGATTGCGCGATCTACGTTGGCCGGGTTGGCAGTTATTTCCGGTATGCGCCGCGCGGCGTACGCCAAAAGATCCAGCGTCGTGTCACGAAAAAAGGTCCCAGCACGGCCCTGGTCGTCATACAGTGCCCGCATTCGTGCGGGCACGCTGTGTAGTCTGCGCAGCGCTTTAAGACCTAAGCGGTCACCGGCTTTCGGCTTTTCGTACTTCCCGGTCGCGGGATCTATGGACTTGATGACGCCGCTTTCCTTGCGGTAAAAGCCCGCCCTCGTCTTGGCGCCGAGGGCACCGCCGTGCACGAGGCGGTTAAGGAGTTCAGGCGAGCGGAAGCGCTCACGGCTTTCGTCGTGTGGCACGCTCTGGTAGAGGTTTTCCGAGACAGCCTGCATCACGTCGAGTCCGACTACGTCCGCTGTTCGAAAAGTGGCGGACTTGGGACGGCCCAGAAGGGGCCCCGTGAGGGCGTCGATTTCCTCGATGGTGTAGTCGCCTCGCGTAAATGCCTCAACGGCGCCGAGTATCCCGTACATCCCGATGCGGTTGCCGATGAAGTACGGGACGTCATTTGCAATGACGATTCCCTTGCCCAGATGGAGTCGTGAGAACCACACGACCCTGTCCACGACCTCCGGATCGGTGTCCTTGGTCGGGATGACTTCAAGGAGTTTGAGATACCGCGGCGGATTGAAGAAGTGCGCTCCCAGAAGGCGGCGGCGGAAATCTTTCCCGAGCCCCTTTCCGATTTCACGGATCGGAATACCGCTCGTGTTCGTCGAAATGACGGCATTAGCCGCGGCGGCAGCCTCCACACGGGCCATAATGGCGCGCTTGACGTCCAGTCGCTCGACGACTGCTTCAATTATCCAGTCCGCCTCGGATACCCTTGTGAAGTGATCGTCAAAATTGCCAAGGAGGATGCGCTCAGCGGTGCGCCGTGTAAACAGTGGGTTCGGTTTAAGGCGTGATGCGGCTTTGAAGTGCCTTTCGACGGTGGCATTCCGATTCTTTTCCTCCGCAGCCACGTCCAGAAGGGAAACGCGAAGGCCGGCATTTGCAAGGTGTGCCGCTATTTGGGCACCCATCGTGCCTGCGCCCAAAACTGCGGCTTCCAAGAACGACTTTCTATTGGATCGGCCATCGGATGTGTGCGGCTGCATTTCTTCGGCATTCATTGTTTGACACCGGGAAAGTGGCGGATTGCCAGCCCCATGCAATTGTATCGATTACGGCCCTTCGTGTTGCAAGGGCGCGCATTGCCTGGTCCAATCCGTCGCCGGGAGAGAACGTGCCTCAGTCACCTCACCGGCGCTGCAACCAATGGTCAGCATACGTCGGATGCTTCCGTATGCTGTCTGAGATATTCGGCGCTTAGTTGCGCCTGAGCTGCACATTGCCGACGCCCGCGGACATGCGAATCTCAGGGCCCTCCCCGTTGATAGTTCCGGCGAAAGACTCCTTAAGGAATTTCTTCGAAATCTTTAACGGATAATCGCATTCGGCCGAACCTAGAGCAGTCGTGGCATGAACGTAGAACTGTACGTCGTCGGGAACTTCAACCGTCACATTGCCCGCGCCTGAATGAAGCTTGGAATCCTGTTCCGGCTGACGCGTGATGACCGCCAGTATGTTGCCGGCTCCTGTAT
>JAAXGO010000178.1 GCA_012267425.1 Rhodothermales bacterium | reverse complement strand
CTTGAAAAGGAGCGCCTGCGACGCTTCATTCCGCTGGTAGAGGAATTAGTCAAAGAGGAGCCGGAGCTGATGGCGATGCTCGTCGACGACCTGTACCATGATCGCATGAATCCGAATGCCGGTAGACCGCAGGCTCCCGCCGATACCCCCAAGAGGAAGCGTCGTTCACGGAGTCGACGCCGTCGCCGATGATGCGCCGCAACGTACTCATTCTTGCTTCGTGGGCGCTGTGTGCGGCGTCGTTTGGCCAGTCGCCGGACGACTCGACGCTTGCCGCGGCATTCCGGGTATTCGACGCGTCGGGCGCGGAGCGAATTCTTGCCGACATTGTCGACGACGCGCGCGGAGTGGATGTACTGTACATCGGAGAGGAGCATGACGATTCCGTGGGCCACTGGGTCCAAGCGCAGCTCTTTGAACTGCTTCTCGCCGATCCAGTCGTCCTTTCGCTCGAGATGTTTGAACGTGATGTGCAGATCGTCGTGGACGAGTATCTCTCAGATCAGATTACGGAGGCGCACTTTCTGAAGAGCTCTCGCCCCTGGCCACGTTACAAATCGTTTTACAGACCGTTGGTGGAGCTTGCAAAAAAGCAGAGCGTGCCGGTGATTGCGGCCAACGCGCCCCGCCGATATGTCAACCGGGTTGCGCGACTTGGCACCGGGTCATTGGATTCCCTGGGTGTGCAGGCGCGCGCTTTTCTTCCGCCTCTTCCCTATCCCGAGCCGGATCCGCGATACAGAAAGAAGTGGGATCGGCTCATGGAAGAGATGGCCTCCGAGATGCCGGACTCGCTCCGGGCGCATGCTGGGGAAGGAGATACTCCTGTGTTTCTGTTCGATGCGCAGGCACTTTGGGATGCCGCCATGGCGCATTCCGTGCAGTGGGCTCTGGCCGAGTATCCGGGTGCGCTCGTCGTACACGTTACTGGGAGTTTTCACGTGGAGGGCGGTCTCGGGACACCGTATGGTGTCCGTGCACTTAGGCCGGCTACGGAGGATATGGTGGTAATTGTTCGGAGTACAGACGATTTCGGGCTTTTCGATGCGCAGGCTCACGGCAGTCTCGGTGACTTCATCATCCAGACGGACGGTACGTTCAAGCCAGGCGATGGGTCTACAGCGTACTGATAAGTAGGCCATGAGGATTAAAGGATACGGCACACTTGGCGCACTCCTTATGGTATGCGCATGCAGCCCTTCGTACGAGGCGGCGATTACCCACGTGCCACCCGCAAATCCAACGATGCTGCTGCGTCAGGTGGAAATGCAAGGGGCGACCTTGTCGGCAGAAGACGTTGAGAGTGTGTTGGGCGAGCCCAAGCGCGCCGAAGTGCAGCCGGTGGAGGGGGCCGACTCGCTCCGTACACTCGAATATTACGGGCTGGAGATCGGACTCACGGAGGCTGGAGCTTTGTCGCGCGTTATATTTCTAGCACTTACCGACGCCCGCTATACGGCACCGGAGGGGATCCGCGTGGGGTTCGCGGCAGCCCAGGTCCTTCAGTCGCTTGGCTCACCCATGCGCCGTGAAGACGATCGCTGGATCTATCCGGATACACGCGGGCGACGTCTGATAGTTTTTGTTGACGAGCGTGTCGTATACCGCATTGAATGGAGGTTTGGAGCCGAGTAGGGTGTTTTTCGTGACGGCTTGAATAATGGCAGCATTTTTGTGCATCCGGATAGATGCTTTGTTGTTCATCTTGTACATTTAGCCATGTGCGAGTACCGTTGTCCGAGGGCAGCGCCGTAGGGTGTTGAGCCATATGTCGTTGCTAGTGGGGAGCGAAGCGTTCTGTATTTGCATTACTGCCGCTGACTTCGTAGAGCAGCATCGCTATACTTACGTTGTCCAACTGAGCAGATTGCCGATTGTACAACCGGCTTCCTGCCGGGCCACTTCATCCACAGACTATTAGGGAAGACTGCCGCGTGACTCACTCTCCCAAGACCATCGACGGACGCGCTCGCACTGTTCGGGAGCTACTCGACAAGGCCAAGTATGCTATCGATTTCTACCAGCGAGAGTACGCATGGAAGGAGCGCCAGGTCCGCGAGCTGATCGACGACCTGACGGGCAAGTTCCTCGACTCGTACGAGTCGAGTCATTCGCGACACGATGTTGAGAATTACGGCCATTACTTCCTTGGCTCTATCGTCATCAACCACAAGCGAGGCCAGCGGTTCATCGTGGACGGACAGCAACGCCTCACGACATTGACGCTTCTGCTTATCCACGTCCATCGGCTTCAGGAGGGCCTCGACGAGCACGTCGACGTTCGGAATCTCGTGTACTCGGCGAAATACGGCCGAAAGAGCTTCAACCTTGACGTTCCCGACCGGGCAGAGGTGATGGAGAAGCTGATGGCCAGCAAGCCGCTTGAGGTGAACGGCGAGAGCGAATCCGTCCGCAATATCGTCGCCCGATATGGCAACATCGCAGACTACCTGCCCGAAGAGGTGTCCGGGCTCGCACTCCCCTATTTCGTGGATTGGCTGTTAGAGAATGTGCACTTCGTCGAGATCGAAGCGTTCTCGGATGAGGATGCCTACACGATCTTTGAGACGATGAACGATCGAGGCTTGAGCTTGAGCCTTCCGGAGATGCTCAAGGGCTACGTCCTGGCCAACATCCGCCAAGAGGACGACCAGAAAGCGGTGAACCAGACTTGGAAGAACCACATGCAGCGCCTGAAGGAACTAAGTGATGAAGGAGACGGGGACTTCTTCAAGAACTGGCTTCGGGCGCGGTACGCCCAGACTATCCGGGCCGGGAAGAAGGGAGCGGAGAACCGCGACTACGAGCGCATCGGCTCCGAATTCCATCGTTGGGTCCGCGACCAGCGCCAGCACCTTGGGCTTACCGAGTCGGATGCCTTCCACCGTTTTGTCTCCCACGATCTGGATTTCTATGCTCGCCGTTCAATCGAGATCCGCGAGGCCGCTAGCAAGCTGACGCCTGGCTGGGAGTCCATCTACTACAATGAAGACCGGGGCTTCACTCTCCAGACCCAAGTCCTGCTTGCCTCCCTCGCGCTGGACGACGATGCCGACGAGATCCGGCGGAAGATCGCACTTGTGGCTGATTTTCTCGACATCTGGCTCGCACGCCGCGTGTGGAACTTTCGCACGATCAGCTACTCGTCGGTCAGGTACACGCTATTCATCCTGACAAGAGAGTTGCGCGATAGGGATGCGAGTAGCTTGTCTGAGTTTCTTCGCGGGCAACTCGACGAGCAGCAGGAGCGCTTCGGTTGCGAGCCCGGCTTCCGACTGCACGGAACGAACTATCGGCAGGTGAGGCATATCCTCGCTCGGCTGTCGCACTGGGTAGACGTACAGTGCGGCCTATCATCGAGCTTCCAGGATCTGACTTCGAGAGGACCGGCACGACCGTTCGAAATCGAGCACATTTGGGCGGACCACTACGACCGCTTCAGCGACTGGTTCACCCATCCGAGCGACTTCCAGACCGAGCGCAACAAGCTCGGGGGCCTGCTTCTCCTACAGCGCGGCGTGAATCAGAGCATCGGTGATGCCACCTATGAGGCCAAGAGGGACGCCTACCTCTCGAACAGCCAAAACCTCCTCGCTCGGAGCCTCCACCCTCTCGCCTACAAGAATCTTCCCAGATTCCAGCGCCTGCTGGACCGGACGCGCTTACCGTTCCGCGCCTACGATTCATTCGGTCCCGAGCAACTAGCGGAGCGACAGGAACTCTACATCCGAATCGCCGAGTGGGTATGGAATCCGTCGCGACTCGATCTCGAAGGCGAGAAGCCACCTACGCTAGACCCCATCGTTGAGCATCAGGAGGATGTGTCAGACCCGATCAGACGACTGAGCAGGGCCGACGCGTGCTTTGACTTCTGGCAAACTCTCCTTGCCCACGCGAAGAAGGTCTCTGACCTGCATTCGCGGAATTCAGCGATACGTAGTAACTGGATCGGCATGCGAAGACACGGGCAGGAGTGGAACTACGTGGTCCTGGAAGATAAGACTCGTGTGGAGCTGTATATCGACGCTCCCCAGGCCGCGGAGAACAAGACCCTGTTCGACGCTCTATACCGCGACCGTGAGGCCGTCAAGGCCGAGTTCGGAGCTGCGCTCTACTGGCAACGTTTAGACGACAAGCGCGCTTCGCGGATCAGTTTCACCGTACCGGGAGGGTGGGTGGACACGGAGAATTGGCCGTCTGTGGCTGGTCAGGCCGTCGATGCGATGCAGCGTTTGTACGATACTCTTTCCTCTCGTGTCCAAGTCGCTACGGTGTGAAGGCCAAGGAGTCGTGTAGTGCGTGCGCCAGGCTAACTCTACCGAGCCCCCACAAATGCTACATAACAACGGCCGCATACTGAGTCTTTCGGTGCACAACAGCCATCGTAGCGGACGCTTGCCCTTGTCCAAAGTGGAGTCCCCATCAGCAAATTTTCCAAGTCTGGATTCCAACAAATCTTTCTACGACACAAACCACTCAAGGAGCATTATATCCAAAACCTGCACCACAACCGATATCGATTTTCAACACCGAATAATCTCTCACATCAATAATGTGCAGCGTACATGGCACCAGTTAGCCAGAGGACGTGATTCAGGTCATGACACAATGGCGGCCTCGTATAACCTAAACGTTACATATTGCCGAAGCTGAATGCCGCTCGAATACTAACAACGCCCCCAAATGGACTGACAACACCCAGGAGATCAATACCGATTCCAAGATATCTCCCAACAGGCAAGAAAATAGCTTGTACGTTTACAGCCGCCCCAGCCGAAATACCACGGCAAGTTGGACGTGTGTCAGAGAAGGCACAATCTCTAACTACGGCCGCTCCACCAAACACAGATAGCAAATATAACCTGCGTATGTGAGCGATTCCTAGCGACGCATTAGTTATGCGGAGATTGGCAAGACTCGCATTTTCGTCATATATGAGTATACCTGTCCCCAGTTGATATAGTACACGACGTCCCCTGTTGAAACTCAGCCCTGCGCCGCCAGGCATCATGTTAGCAAGAGAAGCCCCTGTATACGAGCTGACCCACCAAGGTCTCTTGAGCGACTCTTGCTCCTGCGCCCGTACATATGCAGGCGTCGATAAGGCAAGCAATACCGTTCCAGCTGCGATGATACCCATCCTGTTCATATGAAACCACTGCGAATCTTCCATGTTTTCTAGTCTATGAGAGGTTCTCATTACAGGCCGCCAGCGACGAACGCTACTCGGATAGAAACAAAACTCCGTGATGGGATCACAGCACCAAGTAAATCGATGCCCAATCCAATTCCCTTGAAGGGCAAGAAAACAGCTTGTGTGTTTGCTGATACCCCAGCCGAAGCAAGGCGGCATGTTGAACTCTTGTCAAATCTAGTACAATCTCTAATTAATGTCGGTCCGGCAAATACAGACAGCATATAGAACCTACGTAACTGAGCAATTCCTAAGGAAGCACTAGTCATGCGGAAATCGAAGGACCTGTTTCTGCTGTCAATGAAGACTATACTGGATCCCAGCTGATATAGTACACGTCCGCCTCTGTTGATGCTAGTCCCGAAACTGAACTGAGGAATATAGTCGCCCTGAAAAGGACCCA
Source organism: Rhodothermales bacterium (assembly GCA_012267425.1). GTDB lineage: Bacteria > Bacteroidota > Rhodothermia > Rhodothermales > Bin80 > Plut-88865. The sequence goes on along the minus strand of JAAXGO010000178.1, from coordinate 163 downwards.
TATGAGTACTCAACCACCAACGATGCTTTACCACGTCTTCCTCCTGCCCCAGTGCACTTCCAGCTGCCGATAGTGCAAGCACTACTGAGCCGAGTATTATGATACTTAGCCTATTCATAGGATCTATCTATTTCAGCAACAATACGGAGCGAGTCACACTATG
>JAAXGO010000177.1 GCA_012267425.1 Rhodothermales bacterium | reverse complement strand
GAGTAGAACACGCTGGCGTAGTAGCCCTCGTAGCGGGCGATGTCGTTGTTGGAGTACCACTCGTAGGGAATGCTGGCGAAGAAAGCGTGGAACAGCGTCTCCAACCCGGCGAAGTCGTTAGCCTCCAGCAGCCGGTAGAGTCGGACGCTGTTGGCCATCTGCCGCGTTGAATCGCGCACCAAGTAGCGCAGCAGGCTTTCGTTGAGACTCTGTCGCACCTCTCGGTTGGGATAGCCCAAGCGATAGAGCCACTTGCCGCCGATGTCTTCCTCATCCGTTATCGTCAGGTAGCCGGTCTGGAACAGCAGGGCCTCGGTGGCGATGTCATCAACGTCGAAGGTCGATAGCAGGTCGTCGCTGCCTTCCATCTCGCCAAGTGCTAGAGAACTGACGCGGCGCTTGAACAGCGTTTCGATTAGGAATGTCGGCGTACCAGTCTCAAACCAATAGGCACCAAACTTGCGCTTGTCGAACAGCAGTAGGATGTCGAAGGGGTTGTACACCTTCTCGTCGCCGAGCCAACGGTAGCCGTTGTACCAGTCGCGGATCTGGTCCCGGTCCAAGTCGGGGAGTTCCGGCGCGAACACGGTATCCAAGTCTGCGTCGGTGTAGCCGCAGATAGCCGAGTAACGTGTGTCTAGGGTGATGTCCTTCAGATTATTGAGGCCGGAAAACAAGCTGACTTTGGAAAACTTGCTCACCCCAGTAATGAACGTGAAGCGGATGTGCGCGTCGCTGTCCTTGATGACCGCGTAGAGGCCGCGCAGAAAATCGCGGTTGGCGCGGGCGATCTCCGGCACCTCCAGCGCATCGAGAATCGGCTTGTCGTATTCGTCGATCAGCACGGCGACCGGCTGCCCAGCGTGGTCGTGCAGCACCTCCAGCAGGTGAGCGAATCGCTCCGCTCCGGTGGCGTAGTCCGACGCCACACCAGTTCGACGTTCGACGGCGTCCAATTGCGCCATCAGGTTCGTCTCCACGTAACCGGGCTCCTTGAAGTTGCCGCTGCCAAAGCTGAGACGCAGGACCGGATGGCTCACCGACCAATCCCAGCGATCGTGGATGTAAAGCCCCTTGAACAGCGGCTCGTTGCCCTCAAACACCTCCTTGAGCGTGTCCAGGAAGAGGCTCTTGCCAAAGCGCCGTGGGCGCGACAGGAAATAGTGCGTTCCCTCGTCGAGCAGCCGCCGGATGTAAGCGGTTTTATCGACGTAGTAGCAGTCCTCTTCGCAAATTTTGCGGAAGGTCTGAATGCCGATGGG
>JAAXGO010000176.1 GCA_012267425.1 Rhodothermales bacterium | reverse complement strand
AACTGCCGCTCGAGCACACCGTACATTCGACGCAGCTTCTGCTTTTCCCTCAACTGGAGAGCATAATCGGACATCCGCCGCTGGCGACGCACTCCGTGCTGTCCCGGTGGCGCATCCAGCTTGCACTTCGAGTCGAGCGAGCGGGTCCGACTCGTGAGCATGAGGTCCATTCCCTCACGCCGGCTGAGTCGACACCGTGGCCCCGTGTATCTCGCCATTGCCGTCTCCCGACCTGCCTCTACACTCGCCGCTTCTTCGGCGCACGACACCCGTTGTGCGGTATCGGCGTGACATCCGAAATGCTCGTAATCTTGAAACCCGCATTGTTCAGCGCGCGTACCGCCGACTCCCGTCCCGGGCCCTGGGCCCTTCACCATCACCTCCAGATTCTTGAGGCCGTACTCCGCCGCGGCCTCACACGCCTTCGCCGCGGCAATCTGAGCCGCAAACGGAGTACTCTTGCGCGAACCCTTGAATCCACTTGCGCCGGCCGTTGACCACGCGAGGGCGTTACCCTGACGATCGGTGATCGTAATCAAGGTGTTGTTGAATGACGCATGCACGTGCGCTATCCCGTCGCTGACGGTGCGGCGAACCCGCTTCCTTGTACGTACTTTCGCTCTGGCCATCGTGTTGTCCGAATTCTATCGCTTTATGGGTCTGCGAGGCCCCTTTCTGGTGCGGGCATTGGTGTGTGTGCGCTGGCCTCGTACAGGCAATCCCCGGCGGTGACGAATCCCCCGGTAGCATCCGAGATCCATCAATCGCTTGATGTTCATCGACACTTCCCGGCGCAAATCGCCTTCAGTAATGCCCTTTGCAACTTCGACGCGCAACGCGTCGAGCTCCGCGTCCGTCAGATTACGTACCGCCACATCCGGGCTGATTTCAGTCGCCTCGCATATCGCGAATGCGCGGGACCGCCCAATGCCGTATATGTGCGTCAGCGCGACCCACACGTGTTTTCGGTCGGGGATGTTGACTCCAGCAATTCGTGCCATGGTGTTTCGTTCCCGTTGCTTCGTCCATCAGCGCGCGTCGATGCCCGCTTCCGTCAGCCTTGTCTCTGCTTGTGTCGTGCATCCCTGCAAATGACACGCACGGTTCCCTTGCGGCGAACTACCCTGCAATTCCGGCATAGCCGCCTGACAGACGCTCGGACCTTCATCCCGGACCCCCTTGTTTCCTCATCGTGGTACACCCGCCCGTCCATATCCCTTCAAATTGGCCTTCTTCAGCAGCCCTTCATACTGGTGCGACATCAGATGCGATTGCACCTGTGACATGAAATCCATTGTCACTACGACAATGATGAGGAGCGATGTACCACCGAAGTAGAACGGTACGTTCCAACTTACGATCATGAACTCCGGCAGCAGGCACACGAGTGCGATGTATCCAGCGCCGAACACCGTTAGTCTCGTCATCACACCGTCTATGTACCGCGCCGTTTGTTCTCCTGGGCGCCGGCCTGGGATAAAGGCACCGGATTTTCGGAGATTATCCGCCGTTTCCTTGGGATCAAATACTAAAGCCGTGTAGAAAAAGCAGAAGAAAAT
>JAAXGO010000175.1 GCA_012267425.1 Rhodothermales bacterium | reverse complement strand
CCTCCAGACGTGCCGAGCGTCCTCACGTTCGGTAAGGTCGTGGCCGACGGAGCAACGAACATCATTCCACACCAAGTCCGTCTGGAAGGCACCTTCCGGACGATGAGCGAAACGTGGCGTTTCAAGGCGCATGAAACAATACGTCGCATCGCCACTCACACCGCACAGGCTTTCGGCGCACAGGCCGACGTGACCATTAAGGTAGGCTATCCCGCACTCTACAACGATCCAGCATGCGCCGCACTGTGCCACACAGCTGCTGTCGAGTATGTGGGAGCCTCGCGCACGGCGGACCTGGATTTGTGGTTCGCTAGCGAGGACTTCGCATACTTCCTTCGCAAAGTACCCGGGGTATTGTACCTGTTAGGCGTAGGCACTGACGGCGGCGGGCTCCACACACCCCAATTCAACGTCGACGAATTCGCGCTCCGTACGGGCCCGGGCTTCATGGCCTGGCTCACCTGGCGCTTCCTTTGCGGCGACGTTCAGTAAGGCGCCATAGCATTCACTGCCTCCACGCGCCGAATCTGTGGGACGGCGTGCTTCAGCGCCTGTTCAATCCCGGCTCTCAGCGTCATCGTACTCATTGGGCAGGAACCGCAGGCCCCGAGAAGTTCAAGCTTGACCACCATCTCGTCGCTGATGTTCAATAGGCGCACGGACCCACCGTCCGCCAACAAGTACGGGCGAATAGTGTCGAGTCCCCTCTCGATCTGCTGCCTGAGAATGGGATCCCGATCCGGAACGTAGACGGGTGCAGACATAGCGACGGTTTCTTCTCGGTAGTGGCAAAGTAACGAACGTCGCCCGAGAAAGATCGGGCGACGCGTGTGATTCCCTATCTGTACACGATTTCGACCGGCGTGTCGGGATCCGCGCGCTCAGCCGCAAGCCGGACGATGTCCGCGGCGACATGGCGGAAGGAGCGGGCCGATTCACTCTCCGGCATAGCGACTACGATAGGCACCCCCTCGTCTCCTGATTCCCGCAACCGCTGCTCCAGCGGTATTTCTCCCAGGAATGGAACACCCACGTCGTGCGCGAGACGCCGAGCCCCTGATTCTCCGAAGAGATAATAGCGCCTGTCTGGCATATCGGGAGGACTGAAATAGGCCATGTTTTCGATGATACCCAGCACTGGGACGTTCACGTTATTAAACATGGCAACACCTTTCCGGGCGTCTGCGAGCGCAACGCGCTGCGGCGTTGAGACAATCACGGCTCCAGTAAGCGATACCGTCTGTACAATTGTGAGTTGAATGTCGCCGGTTCCCGGGGGTAAATCGAGGATCAAAAAGTCGAGCGTACCCCAGTTGGAATCGCGAAGAAACTGCCGCACTGCATTGCTGACCATCGGGCCGCGCCAAACTACCGCCTGTGACGGATCAACCAATAGGCCCATAGACAGGAGTCGCACACCGAATTTTTCGAGCGGGATAATCTTGCGCCCGCTGCCTACGCGCGGCTTTTGGTCTTCGACGCCGAACATCGTCGGCACACTTGGGCCGTAGATGTCGGTATCTACTAGACCCGTACGCAATCCCCGTTCGGCCAGTGCCACAGCGAGATTGACGGCCACGGTACTCTTGCCGACGCCGCCTTTGCCAGAAGCGACGGCGATCATGTGATGTGCAATGGGCCCTGCCAAGGCGGGCAACGACTGCTTTGTTTTAGAAGAAATAGTCACCTGGACGCGCAGGTCGTTCCCCAAAGCGGACCGAATAGCGCGGCGGCAGAGATCTTCAAGCTGACGGGCAAACGGGGATTTTTCGTCCGTGACGTGCACGGTAAACGATACGTCCCTCCCTTCGACCTGCAGGTTGCGTACCAGCCCCATCCGCGCGATGTCACGGCCCCGCTTCGGATCCACGACCACGCTCAGCGCCCGCATGACGTCCTTTCGCGTCATAAATCCCACCCCCTGAGTATTGGACACGATTTTGCCGGTCGATGGTTTCCGGTGCGACTTTGATTCGAAACTCCACCTACGTCACTGCGGCTTTCACCAACCCACTTCGTGGTGTTAACGTACGACACCAAACCCTGGCCGTCTCTGTGTCACCGCTCGTGCCGGCTGCACCTGTCCAAACGAACGCCATGACTTCCAATAGTGACCGAATCTTGGTTTTCGAAGAGGCTGGCAAGCCGAACAAAGTGCCACTACGTACATCTACACGGGATTGCGGCGGCCCAGCTCCTGCGCGAGCGATCCGGGCCTGCGAATCGCACCCTCCTCTTTCGTCCAAACGATATCTCGCGTGGCAGACGAGCCCGGTCGCTACTGGGCGTACGAGATCGTTATTCCCCACTCCTCGGGCCTATCAGGTCCGTCGTCGCCGAAGTCGCCGTAGTGGCTCGAATTGTCCGTCACGAAATACACCATGTAGTCGCCACGCTCCAATTCCACGAACCCGTCGAAACGGCGGTACCGATCGAGACCTCCGGCAGGCTCAGTGTTCTCGTACGTCATGTTCCAGACTGTCTCTCCTCCGTCGACACGCAAGACGTAGCCGTAGTCGTATCTCCGCGAAGAGGTCATTTCGCCTGCGCTCACGATGTGAAGCACGGCTGGTTTCTCCAACGAGAACTCATGTCGTTCCAGAACGTCGCCATCGAGTCTGGTCCATTCGACGATCGTGTCACCGATGAACCTGCCAGCCGGCCCATCGTCAAGCAGCCGAAAGCCCCCCGTATCTTGCGGGTGAAGGGCAAACAGAGTCACACCCCACCGCTCGGGATAGTCCGGCTCGGACGCATTCCAGGCGTACGCTGAGTGTGATCCGTCTGATATGTAGCGAAGCGTATACGTCCCGGGTTCAAGTGTCCGAATGACAAGTTCGTGACGGTTCTTGCGGTCGCCGCCTGCATGAACGGACGAAGCGAGGCTCATCTTCCAGATGCGGCGTCTCCGATTCGGACCATCTTCCAGAAGCTCCGCATAATCATACTCGCCGGTCCGGGTGATTTCACCCAGCGCATACATGACGATTGGCAGCTGCTTGGTAACCTCAAAACGCCGGTAGAGATCTTCGTCGTCACCGACGTCGGTAAAGCTGATCAACGGCTCAAGAGTTTTCCATGGATCGAAGGGACGACATGCCTCTTTGTCCTGGCACGCAATGGTAATCCCCCAGGCAGCGGGATCCCACGGGGGACTGCCCCTCCAGCCATTGAAGGCATGATGTCCGTCAGTAGAGGCAACGGCACGGTACACGCCGACCGGGACCTCTACCCAACCGTCAAACAGACGATTGGACCGGATTCCGCCTGCCGGAACCGAATTCTCGGCCGCTAATGACCATACCTCGGTCTGCGACGTCACGTCCTCGATCCGCGACCAGTCTTCACGATCGGCGGGCATGCCGGTGTTGATTTCTCCGATCGCATAGATGTCAAGAGCCGTCGGCTCCGTGACTTCAAACAAGAAATCACGCCGCGCGTCGTTCTCAAGCGGCGCAGCCCTCCATACGAGTCCGGTATCAGCTGCTTCGTCCGCTTCGGCGCCGTCGAGAAGACGCGCGGACAGTGACTTATCAATGACGTCAAGCACGAATTCCCAGCTGCGGGCGTCGTTTCTCCACGGGCCGCGGTCACCCAAAGTCGAGTACCAGACGTCGTAGATACCCGCGGTCAATACAACTGTGTCGCCAGGAACGACGGCAAGCGTACCACTCGGGCGATCAACGGATTCCACATCCATCCGCCAGACAACGGTGTGATCGTCCTGACGGAGTATCCACGCCCAAGCCGCCAGTTCATTCGCGCGCTCCGGCGACACGACGGAACCAGTTGCCCGCACGGCGACATCGGCTGTCTCATCCAGCTCGAATCGTTTTTGATTAAGGCGCAACGCTTCTAAATCAGTAAACACCACGAGGCCTTCGGGCGGCTCCGGCGGCCTCAGTACCAGGACCAGTACGCACAAGGAGAGGGCCGCCAACACGACTGCCTGAAGCCTAACGATGGGGTGCCTTTTCATCCTCTAATAAATAGGGAGCTCATTCTTCCATAACCGCCATCCTCTCTACGTAAAATCGCTCTCGGAAGTTGCCATATGCTTCGAGCTGACCTTGTAACATTTGAATGAACTGCCAAGTACCATAGCCCGACCGGCACGGGCTCCGGTCACAGTCCCGTTGCTACTAAGATTTCTCTTGCATTGCCCAGATTTTCGTTAGGAAGAGCTCTTCGCCAGCCGCTCGCACGCATCAAGCGCATCGTGCTGTTGCTGTTGGCCAGCATCCTGCTGATTGTCTGCGTGGCGTATTCCATTCTTGCGGAGAGCACCGCGGTACAGACGCGCAGCGTGGCCACGGTCTATAGCCTCACACTGCTCGCAGCATACGGCTTCCTCTGGTACTTCATTGCCGACCTGTTCAAGAGTCAGCGCGCAACGCCGAGAAAGGCCTTCTGGCATACCCTGGTGGCGGGCGTAATCTGCTTCGGCCTGGCGTTTGTAATTCTCCATTACCTCCCCGGAGGCTTCACTGATGAATGGGTTGCAATCGGGCCAATCTCGAAGGTCAAGTCAGCGCTGTTATCGCTCCTGGAAGCCGTTTTTTTCTTCGTTCTGCTCCTGCGCTTCCGCGACTTAGCATTGTACCGACGAACGAAGAATGCCGAGCGCAACTGGCACCTGATGCTCGGCTTCATGGTGGCGCCGGCGCTCATGATGCTCATTTTCCCGCTGCAGGGCGATGTGGTGGTACTCCTTGTCGCGTATGTGCCACTGGTAGTGCCAGCCCTCGTGTTCATGGCAGCCAACGCGCTGCGGATTTCGTGGATCGTGCAGCTGTCCTTCCGACAGAAGATGACCACGATCGGGTTAGTCCTTTTGCTGCTTGCCTTCTTCGGAGTAATTCTGATCTTCGGCGGAGCGGGAGATGCGCTTGCTACGATAGGCGATCCATACGGATTGATTCCAGGCGAGTCTCACTACCTGCTGGAGCACAGTCCTGCTCTGAGTCTGTTTCTCGCTCTGTCGGGAGTATTCGGGTTCGTGTACTGCACGATGACGGCTCTGTCGTTGGTCTTCCACCTGCCAACAACCGGAGACTTCCAGCGGCGGGCGGACGAGATGGCGGTGATGCACTCGCTTACGGACCTCGTCACGCAGGTCTTCGATCTCGAAAAGCTGGTTACCACGATCACCGCATCGCCCGTGGAAGCCGGTTTGGCAACTGCCTCCTGGCTCGCAACCGCAGACCCACATACCGGCTCGCTGCAACCTCGCGTGATCGCCACACACAACATTGCGCCGCAGGTCGTAACTGACGGCATCGATACGGACGCATTCTACAGCGACATCCTTTTGGCAAGAAAGCATGTACTTGTGGACCGTGCTATGCTGGATCGACGGGTCAGAACCGGTTCCCGGGACGGAATAGGTAGCCTACTTGTCATTCCTCTCGCTGCGCGTAACGAAGTACTGGGGGCTTTATTCGTTGCACGCAGCGTGACGCACGGATTTGAGAGAGAGGATATAGAGGCCACCGCCATTTTTGCCGCGCAGGCCGCAATTGCTCTCGAGAATGCTCGCTTGTTCGAAGAACAGATCGAACGCGAGCGGCTTTCACGCGAGTTGGCCATTGCACGGGAGGTACAGCACAAGCTGCTTCCGCAGCGGCTACCGACCGTCGAAGGGCTCACAATAGCGGCCTCCAGCGTGTCCGCGCAGGAGGTAGGGGGCGATTACTACGACTTTGTAGAGCTGGACGGTGAGCGCCTTGCAGTCATTGTAGGGGACGTGTCGGGTAAGGGGACGTCGGCGGCCTTCTACATGGCAGAAATGCAAGGTATTTTCCAGTCTGCCACCCACATTGCCCCCGAACCTGCGGAATTTCTGACACACGCCAATCGTGTGCTGGCCCGGCTTCTGGAATCGAACACTTTTATGACCGTCATTTACGGACTTCTGGACGGTAAGCGACAACAACTCCGTATCGCACGCGCCGGGCACTGCCCTGCCGCCTTCGTTACCGCCGGAACCGAGGCAAGGTACCTTCGCTGTCGGGGCTTGGGACTTGCGCTGGACCGCGGAGCGCTGTTCAGACGTACAATCGAAGTCGAGACGATCAATCTCAAACCGGGTGACGTGTTCGTCCTCTATACTGACGGCGTGGTGGAGAGCAGGAATGCATCAGGCGAGGAGTACGGCTACGACCGATTGCTTACGGCCATCTCTCGCAATCGAGGCGATGATGCATCCACCGTGCACCGTGCACTTCTCGGCGACCTGGACACGTTTCTCGAGATCGATCGGCAGTATGACGACGACCTGACCCTGGTCGTTCTCAAGTGGCACGGCCAGAACGTGCATCCAAATCGCACGGTGCCCGAATAACACCAGAGTCGGTCGGCTCATTCTCCATATCGTCCAATGATACTTCTCAACCGGCAAGGTACATGAGCAGCTTCTCGGTAGGATTTAGCACGACAGGTGGCGTAGAGACGCTGTCGCTAAAAGGCGAACTGGACGCACACACGGCGGCAGAACTTGAGGCTGCCATCGAACAGTGCAAGGAAAGGGGTCGATACCAAATCGTGGTTGACGGTGCAAAGCTGCAGTACATCTCTAGTGCGGGACTTGGGGTCTTCATGGCCTTCATCGAAGAGATCCGCGATGAAGGCGGTGACATCAAGATCGCAGCGCTGCAGCCGAAGGTATTCAACGTCTTTGACCTGCTAGGCTTCCCGATGCTCTTCGACATCGTTGAAACCAAAGAGCAGGCCATACTTCTTTTCGACACAGACAAGGCCTGAAGAATCCATTCGCTCCAGCCGCATCGTTTCCGTGGCCGATTCAATCCACACTCTCGCAATTCCGAGCTCGACGCGTTACCTCAAGACGGTACGGCAGTTCGTCATGCTTCATGCGCTGGCAGCAAATTTTTCAAAGGAGACGGCCGACGATTTTAAGCTCTGCGTGGATGAGGCTTGCTCGAACGTCATTAAACATGCATATGAGGGCCAGCCTGAACACGAGATTGACATTGCTGTGATCGTAGATGCCAACCGATTCACGGTGCGAATACGGGATCGAGGCACACCCTTCGACCGGTCCAAGTATCGAAAGCCGGATGTGGTGAAGTACACGAAGGAACGTCGCAGAGGTGGACTCGGCGTTCACATTATGCAGCAGCTGATGGATCACGTCGAGTACCAAACCGCTGATTCCGTCAACGAGATCCGTCTCACCAAGTACCGGGGCGCGGCCCCGACGTAAGCGTGGCCGGTGGCCATCAAGCTGGTACCGCCCCCCTGTAGAGCAACGCGATGCCGAGTGTAAGCTCGCGGCAGAGAAGTCCTTCGTAGCCCGCCTTATGCATATGCTCTAAGAAGGCATCCCCGTAGGGAAAGGTAGCAATCGTCTCGGGCAGGTAGCGATACGCGTCGTCGTTATGCGACAGGGCGCTGCCGACTCGCGGAAGAACGTGGGATGTATACAAGGAATACAGCTGTTTGACTGGAAAGTGGGCGGGCTTACCGAATTCAAGCACCACGAGCGTACCACCGGGTCGGAGCACTCGCCGTATTTCTACAAGGCAGCGGTGCAGGTCTTCAAAATTGCGAGCCCCAAAGGCTATGAACACGGCGTGGAACTGCCGATCCGAATACGGCAGCCGTGCGGCATCGGCCTGCCGGAACTCCACCCGCTTCGACTCCCCGAGGCGGGCTACTTTTTCTTTGGCGAGAGCCAGCATCCGCTCAGACAAGTCCACTCCCACGATCTTCTTCGGATCCAGCCTGAGTGCCTCGACAGCAAGGTCTCCCGTCCCAGTCGCTACATCCAAAATGCGCGCAGGCCGCTCGTGCCGTAAGAGATCGACGGCTTCCCGGCGCCAGGACCTGTCGATTCCAAAACTGAGCACCCGGTTGAGAAGGTCGTAGCGCGGCGCGATGTCGTCGAACATCGCTTCGACACGCGCTTTCCCCTTGTCCGGCACCCCCATTGGCAGTCAGGTAGTGTTGGCTTGCGCTACGTCCTACTTCGGTGGAAGCGGACGTGCAACGATGATGCCGATCTGGATTCCGTTGCTCTTGACGTAGTTGGCAAGATCGGGAGACACCTTTACGCCGCCGTTCTTCGACGCATGCAAGAAGCCGACCTCGTCCGCACCGTGGCGGTACGCGAATCCGACGTGGCTGACGTCCAATCCGGCCACGTGTGTACTTGTGGCCACAATGTCGCCACTGTTCAGGTGCGGATAGATCGATCGGATATGGTCCTGAGGAATGTGGACATGTCGCATGCCTGCCAGCGATTCTTCCATGGACTGAATGCCCTGAAACAAACTGTCGTCATCTGCCATCCGCGGGTAGCTAGAGCGGTGCTCAGACATGAAAGTTAGCCGTTTTTGTAGAGGCACCCCACCGAAGCTGGCCGTCGTATTTGAGACCACGCCGCGGGCCTCGTTGTCGGCAATCCACTCGGTAAAGTAATGAAGGCGGCTACAGTACCCTTCCATGCGTCCGCTTCGATACCGCAGAGATTCGAGGTTCCGCACAAAAGCATCGTAGCTGTAGTCTTCGATGGCAATACCACGAGCAAGTGCCAGAACCGTCTCGACATAGAGCACACAGTCGAATTGCGTCAAGTCTACGACGAGAGATTCTTCCGCCGACCGATCAAGAAGTCCCTCAACCCACGGCAAACCCATAAACCGTTCGCCCACTTTCTTCACGATGTAGGCAAACGGCTCCTTGTAGAGTTTGCTTTCTTGGGCGAATGTCATCACCTCGGTAAACATATCATGCGTCGTCGCGTCATGGTCCGTGAGGTGAGACTGGGCTTTAGCCGCAGTCGGCAGCGCCAAGAAGACCACCAGGAGCAGCATAACAGAAGAACGCATGGCTTCACTTCGTTCAGGTTACTTGGTGCTGCCGACGGACGTAGACAAACAAGCCAGCATGTCGTAGGTTTGAACCATGGGGCAAGGTACCTCATTCCATACGAGCGAAAGGAGTTTTCGTGCCGTCGTGCATGGGGAATCCTTCGACATTCTGGTCCGCGACAAGCAGCTCTTCGTCAACGATGAGGAAGTAGCATGCAGTTTCGAGCAGATCGCCCCGAACCGCTACAGTATGATTCTGGACGGAATGAGTCTTCCCGTTTTCGTTGAGGAGACTTCGAACGGCACGCTATCCGTCACGGTGTCAGCTGCGACGGTCGAAGTCAACCTCATACATGAAATAGACGTGCTCAAGGAGCGCTTCGGGGTACATGACACTGCCCAAGCGCCGCATCGTGCCGTGCGTGCTCCTATGCCGGGCCTCGTCCTCGACGTGCGGGTCGAACGCGGCACGCGCGTACATGCTGGAGATAGGCTCGTGGTTCTCGAAGCAATGAAAATGGAAAACGATCTCAGAGCCCAGCAGGCTGGCACCGTACGTGCTGTTCACGTGCGCCCGGGCGATGCGGTCGCCCGCAACGCACTCCTCATTGAATTCGAAGCCCGGTGAAAACCCTAGTTACTGGCGGCACTGGCTTCGTCGGATCGGTCCTCGTACGGCAGCTGTTGGCACAGCAGGTGGACGTGCGGATTCTTCGGCGTGCGACCTCAAAGCTCGATCTTTTGGGCTCGGTGGCAGGCGAGGTAGAACACGTGATCGGCGATATCACGGATCCGACGTCACTGGACGTCGCCATGCGAAACGTAGACCGCGTCTACCATGTGGCCGCCCTCGTCGACATGGGCGGGCGGCGCGCTCGGCACCGCCTGCATCGCGTCAACGTGCACGGTACGGCATGCGTCGTCAATGCCGCACTCCGCGAAGGCGTACGACGCCTGGTGCACACGTCGAGCATCGCCGCTATCGGCCGCCGTCAGGGACCCGTGATCACCTTGAACGAAAACGTTGTCTGGCAGCAATCACGGCTTAACACCCCCTATGCCGTTTCGAAGCACAAAGCTGAAATCGAAATTCACCGCGGAATCGCCGAAGGGCTCGACGCCGTCATGGTAAATCCGTCACTGGTATTCGGTCCGGGCCGCCAAGGCGAAAACACGATGCAGATCGTCGAACGACTCGAGGCTGGATCCATCCCTGCCGTTTCGCCCGGAGGAATGAACGTCGTCGACGTCGAGGACGTTGCCTCCGGGCACATCCTGGCGATGGAACGCGGACAGACCGGGGCGCGCTATATTCTTGGCGCTGAGAACCTGACGTGGAAGCGGATCTTCGCCACGTTGGCCGCAGCCTTGGGAGTTGAACCACCACAACGGCAGCTTGCGCCCAAAACGTTCGTCGCACTGGGAGCGCTCGCAGAGTCGTGGGCGTTCTTGACAGGAGGCTCCCCGGTACTTACGCGTACGCTGGCTCGCAATCTGGCTCAGATCGTACGATTCCAAAACGATCGGGCCGTGAGCGAATTGGGCTGCAGCTTTCGTCCGTTCGCGGACACCGCCCAGCGTACGGCGGCTGCACTGGCCTGACTGCCCCTACCAGCGGCGTGAGAGGCGTAGCCGCAGTGTCCGTCCGGGTTCTGCCATCGGCGCGCCGAGCGGATCCTCCCACAGGCTTCCGGTTGCGTTGCGGAGTGCAATCGTCAGTGCAAAGGAGTGTCGCAGCGACGTGCCGAGCTCTAAATCAAGAATCACATGCCGCCGATGACTGCCGTGCGCCATCACGTCGAATGTCAGAATGTCGTCTGGAGCCGCAAGCCACAAGCCACCGATGGCGGTCATCGGCCTGAGATCACCTGACGAAATTCCTCGGCCGCTTACGACGACTGCGGCGCCGTATGCTTCGGCGAACCTGCCCAAGATCGCATACCGGGTCCACGCCTCTACTCCGCCAATACACGCAGAGCCGTTCACGTAGTGTGATACCAACCCCGGCGTGATGAGGCCTGACAGACGGGTCGCAAAGGCGCTCACATCCAGGGTAAGGCGATCCCATTCGGCCTCAAATCTCAGATCTGCCTGCGTGTTTCGCTCAGGCAGTAGACCCGGATTCCCCCGACTCTCGCGTTTGAACGGCATCCTAACGTCGGGAGAATTTGTGGCGAATCGTTCCCAGACCGTTGCCGTTCGGGATGTGGTGCCAACGCCTGCAGCAAGCGTCCATACCTGCGACAGCGGCAGGCGAACGGCCGCTGCCGCGCTAACGGCCCTCTCTACTGCCTCACCCGGAAGCACTACGTCGAGTCTAGCCGCCCCACTCACCTCCATGGCACCGACCATACCTGTTGCCTGTGCGAACACACCGACGTCCGCGATTCGGGCCCGTGGAAGCACCGGGCGCGCCCGATGAATCACATCGTGATAGTCTGTGCCTGCATCGACCGTCCAATTCCGCCCGGCTGCCCAACGCGTCAGTACGCGCGCAGCAAAAAACTCTGCGGCACCCCCGTACAGCCGAGTAGGATCCAGTGTCATCACACGGCCAAGGGAATGGGATAGACGCTCTGCGGAAACCGAGACGTCGGTAGCGCGAAGCGGTCCATGAGCCCACGTGCGTCCGTAGCGTGAAGAGACCTCGATCCGATCCCAGCTTCCGGCCACAGCCTGCCCCCCTGCAGCATCCAGATCCCGAGAATCCAGGTAGTTTGCGCTTGCTGTCCACTCAGAGGACGATCCGATTTTGACTGTGACACCTCCTCCGATTGTCATGTGCTGTACGCTTGCGTCAACCCGCCGACCGGCGCCGTCGCGCCAGTCACGCCGCTTCAAGACCGATGCGCTACTCTGCCACGAGGTACGCCCTCCCGTACCGCTTGAAACGACACTGCCGTCGAGCCCGTGCGTGCTCCAGCCGAACTGCAGACCATGTCCGGACGCTTCCCGTTCTACGTCTACGATTCGCACGGCCGCCAGCATCCCCGGCCCCTGCGTCACTACATACGGGCCGTTGACGACATCAATACGGGCGTAGTCCGGATTCGCCAGCGGCCATCCGAATCCGTACGGACTGCCCGACAGTCGACGCACGCCGCCTTGTACGACGCCAATTTGACGTGGTGTAAAACCTCGCATGGCGGGCACAAAGTCCATCCCTCCTCGCCGCGCAAGGTCAAATTGCCGCAGTATGGACCGTGCAAAGAAGTCGGCGGCGTACCGTGGCTCCGCCAGATTCAATTCGGCGTGTCGCAGGCGAATATCAAGTGATATGGCAGTGTTGTGGGGCAGCGTCAGATCCCGTCGATCCTCCCGATAATCTGGGGCCATAACCACGACCGTGTACGTTCCGGCAGGGATCTGCTCTAAGACGAACACTCCGTTTTCGTTCGTCACTGCGGCAAAGAGAGTTCCTGTAAGAACCACGATCGCCCCTTCGACAGGTAGCTTGGTCCGGGCACTGACCACACGTCCGGTCACCCGGCTCGCCTCCTGAGCATGTGCAGCATCCGTGATCAGCGAAAGAAGCAGCAGGCACGCTACGAGCGTGCGCGCTGTTTCCGGGCACACGCCCGCCGTCATTTTCGGGTCACCAAATCGATGAGGCGTATGCCGGATCGTGACAACGATGGTGCACCGCCCCTTCCACTCAGCAGTCCGTTCGTCAGATACGAATACGGCAGTTCCGTCTGCTCAAGCACTTCGACTTCAGCGTCATCAACCCACCTGTCGGATGCCTCGATACGAAGGGGAAGGCCGGAGCGGGCGAATGTAATTGTCCACGAGGGCTTCGAGAGTGCTTCGCTTCCCTGAACGAACGACCAATGATTCGCTCCCGGCGAAAGCCAAGGGTATCGCCTCAATATATCCAGAATTCCTTCGCTTTTAACGACGACGCGGAAAAACGGCGTTTGGCTACGCAGAAACTCGCGGATCGTCATTGTTGGATCCTCACGCAGCTCGAGAAAAAGTGCGGCTACGTCCAAGCCAGCGAGGTTGAACCCGTTGAAGTTCCCGTGGTAATTCAGCTCATCCTCGTACCACTCGTCATGCCACTCTTGAAATCTCTGGTTGAGAAGGAGGTTTACTTCAACATGAACATGTGCCCGGCGGCGGTTGATACCGACGCCCGTGTAGCCGATCGTACCGATCCGCTCACCGCGATCGACTTCCTGGCCAACCTCGACACGGACTTCCTTCAGGTGGGCATAGAGGCTGTAAAATGGTGAGCCGCTCCACCAGTGTTCCACGACGACATAGAGTCCGTAGGTGGAGTGTCTAGCCGTACGATTGGTATGGACTACCAAGCCGTCGTCAATGCTTCGAACTTCGTCCAGGGGGTCGCCACTGGAAGACCGCTCCAGAGGCCGGATGTCCATACCCTCGTGGAAGCGCGTGAAGATCGCGCCTTCGGCTGTTTCGCGAATGTTGCGCACGAACCCGTACTTGCCTCCTTCCCACGGCATGGCAACACCGGGGTACAGCTGCCGGTCGGTGTACTGGTAAAAGCCAGGACCGTCGTCGTGAAAGAGCCTATCGTTTTCGGTTGGAAGAACCAACTGCAGCGCGTGGTGCGTCGGCTCGTCCCATTCCACGGGCGCCCCGCGTTGTGCGGCCGAAGGAACTGCGTGGCCAAAAAGCACCAAGCCCGTGACCAAAATACGTATGCCTAAAGAGCCGCAAGACATAAACGTCGCGCCGTACTGGGCGCGTCGAGAGAGCCGCTCGGTCAAGGCGCGATCCTGAATCGTGTGGTGAGGACGTTCATCCCACGCTGCATGAATATAGGGCGTGGCCATGATACGGACTTACTCCGATTACCAACGCGCGCCCTTGCTCACTGGCCCGGCGACCAGGTAATCGGCCTCCACATTGCCCCGCGTCATTTCCCGAAGTCGTCGCCTTATCAAGCTTCTTCGGAATGGAGTGATGAGATCGATGAACAGTACGCCTTCTAGGTGGTCGTATTCGTGTTGTATCACACGTGCGAGAAGGCCGCCGACTTTGATATGGTGAGGTTCAAAATCGCGGTCGAGGTACCACATCTGGATACTATCCGGACGGATGACCATCTCACGCACGTCCGGGATTGACAGGCAGCCTTCTTCGAACTCGCCGTCATCGTCACTTTCCCACGTGATCGACGGGTTAATGAACACCATCGGCTGAGGCGGGAGACTGTTTTCCGATTCGTCGACTACAGCGCGCAGATCCACCAGAAATACACGTTCCGTCCGCCCGACCTGTGGAGCGGCCAATCCTATGCCCTCGGCGCCACGCAGCGTCTCGTGCATGTCATCTATGAGCTGCTGCAGGTCTTCCGAATCGGCGTCTACTTCGTATGTCTTGGCTCGCAGCGCCGGATCACCGTAAATGCGGATAGGAAGGATCATGCGCAATCAGCTCTCAATCGGGTACGACGCTGACGAAAACAGCGGTATTACCGGCATCGTCGAAAGTCAGGACGTCATAGGGCTGCGGGTTCGGGCCTTCCATGCCGGGAGATCCGATTGGCATGCCGGGCACCGTGATACCCTTGACGTCGGGCAATTCGGCCCAGAGTTTTTTCACGACTTCCGCAGGCACGTGACCTTCGATGACATAGTCACCCAATAGCGCCGTGTGGCACGAAGACAACCGTCGTGGAATCCCGTGCCTTCGTTTTACGGCTCCCAGATCGGCCACGTCGTGCGCTACGACCTCGAAACCGGCTTCCCGTACGTGCCGCACCCAGGCTCTGCAGCACCCACACGTAGATGTCTTGTAGACCGTGATGACCGGGTCCGTCGATTGCTTCTGCATCACGAAGAGGCTGCCCGCTCCAACCAGAAGCACGACCGGAAGAAGAAACAGAGCGAGACGAGTTTTCATAACAAGCTGCTCGTGGTAGTGAGTGACGACATTCCGCCGGCAGTAACGTATAACGACCCTTACTGCACCATTTCCGTGTAGGTCGACAGGTGTGAGGGGTCCACTTCGGTAAGGAGTGCATACGCCTCTGTCGTCATGTCCGACCGTTCGAAGATGGCGACAAGTTCCTTGTATTTGGTCGAAAAGAAAACGTCGAATACGAATTGGCGCGACAGATTGTCGTAGAGCTCCTGCATCGTCCCAAGCACGTCCAATATGGCGCGGCGCGCCGCATTGGTATCCTTCGTAAAGTGGTCCAGGCCTTCATAGTGGTACTTGAAATACGCCTGGCGCAGGGGGCGGAGGCGTACTTCAGTAAGCTGCGTTGCAAGTTCCGGCCGGCGTCCTCGGTTGAGTGTACTCCAGCCCGTAGCGTTTTTCGATGCTGCGATTTCCTGGATACGCTTGGCCTTTTGGAACCACTCCTCACCACCGTACTCGCTGAAAGTGTCGTAGTCGTAACCCAACATGATATACGCATAGAAATCGAGCACACTGGTAAGAGCGTCATACCGTTCGGTCTCAAAAACGAGCGGTGTACCTTGTGAGAAGCTGAATTCCCAATCATCGTCGTTGATCTGTAGCACCGTGGTCTTCGCCGTCGTTCCGTAGATAGGGCGTGTGCTGGTCAGTACGAGTCGGGCACGAAACGACGTCAGGGTAAGTGCTTCCTGGATGATGATCTGCATCGAGCATTCGATGTATTCTTCTATTTCGAAGCTATCATCTGTCCAGTTGTTCTTGTTGATGTACTCTTCGACAAGATCCGATAGATCGTCCAGGAACGAAAACCCCGACCCTTGTAACTGCCGGTAATTGACTGCGACTGAGCAGCGGAATTCCCGTGCATCGATCGTTTGCACGAAGAGCGAGGTGAACAGAACAAGTACAATCAGGCGTGCTTTCATGGGAGCTTGAACCGGCTCGCTAGGCTTGCGGTTTCCGCCCTCATCGCCAAGTCGCTACGAGACGACGCTCCTCGATCACGTAGGCTGCTCCAACGCGCAGGTCTACGTCAAACAGATAGAATAGCCGTAACTGTACGCCGATGCCCACGCCAGCCGAAGAAAAGGCATGGCCTCCGCCGAGTGTCCGAAGCGCCTCCGCAAAGCCATACGTGTAGACGGCTTTCACGTACAGCGGGACGAGGACCCATCCATTGTCGATATACCTTACGGGCTGCACGATCTCGATGTCTGCACCGACGAATGACCCCCGATCCAGATACGCATCTTCATGGCCGCGTGGTAGAATCGTCGTTAAATCGTAGATCGACCCGCGGTTCTGTGTCAGAAACCGCGCCCCAAACCGCACGGACGTATGACTTCGGAGTGAAAAGGAGGTATACCGGAACACAGATGCAATGAGTCCCCGCCGGGGAGCACCTGATTCTTCCCACACGTCCACCGTGGCGGATGAATGCAGCAGAGTTCCTGTGTTGGGTACGAGGTCGCGCCGGTTGTTCTGCAGCCGCCAGGCAAAATGTGCACTCGGCGTCAGGCGAAATCGCCCACGAAACGGCCTCGTGTCCTCCGCGCGCACGAGCGTTCTGCCGCTTTTGTCGAAAAACCGCTCCTCCTCGTAGTGCGCCCCAAGAGCGACTTCAATGTTGGAGTAGTGTACGTTCGTTTCCAGTGTAACGGGCAATCGGACGCCCAGACCGATGCCCCTTTCTTCGCGTCCAATCCGGCGAATCTCGACGCCACTCGATGTGCCAACGGCAGCGGTTAAGGTCGACGGTTTGTCGTAGACCTCGAGCGACGGTCGGATAATAAGAGATGCCGTCTCGAGGCGGCCACGACCCCAAAATCGGCCGCTCTGATGAAATCCTTCTACCCCGTAGGCCCACCTCCTGAGCGGATCTCCGCCCTGCAACCCAAGGCCCAGGCCGAGGCCAAGATCCGTATCGGCGGGTCGCAATCGAACTCGTTCAAATCGCCCGACGGGATAGAGCATTCGCGGAGCCAAATGACGTCGGGCCCGGTAGGATTTAATCGACTCCGTTGTTGAAAAATCCACTGCCGCCCGCTGTTGATGGGGGTTCGGGACACTCTCAGGGGGCAGCATGATGTCGTGCCTAACCTGCTGCGCCTCTTGAGGCTCAAAAGGCAGAACCATGATGTAGTAGCCGCCGCTTGCATACTCGACATAGGCCAGCGTACGCAGATCGGGAGACAGACTGCCTTCGAATGCGCCGTACCGGGCATTGGTGAGCTGCAGCGTGCGACCCGTGTCGACTTCGTGCGCGAATACGTTGGAGACGCCGCCGGGATCGGCGGAAAAAATCAGCCACTCTCCGTCGTTGCTCCACGAAACGTCATACACGGACGCGCCGTGGAAGAAGACCCGCGGCGCGAGGCCGTGCGGGCCTGCAAAGAAGATCCCCTGAACTCCTTCAACCCGTGCAACAACCGTGATTGCGTCGCTCTTCGGGGACGGTGCCACCTGAACAAACGTGGTACGTGACGCACTCACCAGCGTCCCGGCGCCTGGAATGGCCCACTCGTTAAATTGGCCATTGTTACGAAGCACCTGCAGATTTCCCGCGACTTCGACGGGCGCGTGCGCCCGCTCGCCGTAGGTCAGACGTTTCTCCTCATTCGTCCGCAGGTCCAATCGGAATATGTCTGCCGTCCATCGCGTCGCGGTAAAGTGATCGGGCACATAGCGCGCAAACAAGATGATTTCTCGCTTACGATCGAGCCAAAAGTAATCGTCGCTCGGCAGCGCCTGATGGCTGATCAGTGTGGGCTGCCCTCCCTGAATGGTAAAGCGGTACAGACCGGCACGTACGTCAAGGCCCGTTACGTACGCTACGAGCGTGGAGTCATTGAGCCACTGCGGGCGCCGACGCCTACGGCCCGTCGCCTGCGTCAATGCGCGGGCGACGGTAAATGGCTTGTGCAACTCTTGTCGTGCAAGTTCATCACGCCGAGTCACATCGCGGAATGCGCGGCTCAGGCGGGCCGGAGACATCCGCGCTGCGTACCAGATTTCAGGGCCGAACCCTAGAAACGGGAACCGATAGTGAAACGCCATCGCGCGGTGAAAAACGTCCGTGCCGAGACTGTCAGTGACAAATCGGAAAAAATTGGCTCCGCCCAGATAGTAGCGATTTGCCTCTAGCGCGTACGCGGGCCTTTCCAGCACTTGGGAAAGACGCCACGGTGTATCCGAGGCCGCCGACGCACGAAAATGCATCTGAAACAGCGAGTGATTCAGCCTGCCTGCTCCGGGCACAACGTGGCTTTCGTGGTAGACGGCGGCACCTTCGGTTATCCCCGGCGGCATCCACAAGTTGAGTGATCTGAGCATATCGGGAGCAAACCTACGCACAACCGCACCGACGCCGAAGCCTCTCCCCGATGCCGCCTGTACGGCGTGCACGAGTTCGTGAGGTGCCACCTGCAACATCCACGACGGATATCGAGTCGACAAGCGGCTTCCCCGGTAATCGGGTAGATCTATTTCCTGGCGGAACGGGAACGGAGCGACAAATCCGTTGGAGCGGTCATTGTAGCCGTTTAGGACCACCGGCATCTTGAGCAGGCGATTCGACCCCACCAGCGCGCTGGCGGCAGGCAGTTCCGATTCTAGGACGGCCGCGGCTTCACGGGCTTCTTGCTCCCATCCACTGTTATAAATCACGTCAAAATGTGGACTCCGAAGGACGTGCCAACCAATCTCCGAAGGCCGCCAGACGGTGCCGTAGACGAGCGGCAGGTCTTGGGCCGCAGCAGGAACGACCCAAATCACGAGCGTCAGGATGACACTCTTGAATATGGAGCATCGTGATGGTTTCACGCACTCTACCAGGCACCCCACCCACAGTATACTCATGGTGCACGCCAGTGCCGTTTTACCCTGTGCTGAAGGTATGCACGCTGATCACCGCTGTCGGGGCCGAGCGTGCGATACACGCGTACGCCTGCCCAGTCCTTACAAATCTGATCTGACAACGGGGTCTTTCAGGGCATCTACTCTGCAGAGTGACGTGTCTTGAATGGGTGGTTTTGCAGCAAGTGACGTAGAGTTCCTTGAAGTGGATGACTTGTTGGTGTCGCTGACACCTCGCTTTGTGCTATGTCGCTAGCCCTGCCCAGTAACCATAATGCTGAAGAGCCTCTTGCAAAACTCCTGATTTGGGGAATTTTAGCTTGTGATGAAAGCTTTGAATAAATGGGCGTCTGCCACGTGTTGAGCAGTTGTAGGTGAGGAGCTTGAGCAGGCCTCAAGCGGTCCACGAAAGGCGTCGGGATTCGTACCCATTGCAATAAAAGGCAAGGGACGGGCCCTCTTGTTTTGGTATCTTCGGAGTTGTACCACAAACGAAGAAAACAGAACGGCCCATGTCCCTTAAAAAGAAAGTACGCGGTTTTTGGATCAGTTGCTAACAAGAGCTCTTTCCTTGGCTGG
>JAAXGO010000174.1 GCA_012267425.1 Rhodothermales bacterium | reverse complement strand
CGCGACAGTCAGGTCGATGTGGTGCAAGCCGTCGGACGCGTTATGCGAAAGGCGCCCGGCAAGCGCTTCGGATACATCATCGTACCCGTGGTCGTCCAACCCGGGCAGGATGTCATTGCGGCCTTAGAGCAAGGCACTGAAGGCTATCACGCGGTGGGACGGGTGCTGCGGGCGCTGCAGGCCCATGACGGTCGCTTGGCGGAATCGCCTGCCACGTTTGTCAAGGTGTACGAGCAGACCACGACCACCGCACCAGGCAGTTCCGGCAGCATGGACGATGATGTTGTGCTCGGCAAACTTGACTTGAAAGAAGCCGACCAGGGGATTTTTGCACACGTGGCCGCAGCGTCAGGGCTAGGAAACCCCGGGCAATTGGTGGCGGATGAAATCGCGGATGCGGTTTGGAGCGCGAGTGCAGTCCTTCAAGAAGAAGGCTTGGAAGACTCTTTAGCCGACGCTCTCGAACTCGTACCGACAGATGATGGCGGCGCAAAGGGGATTTGTACCATCGCTGCGCTCATGCTCTGCAACGCCTGTCTGCTCCAGCGTCGCTTGCGCGATGAACCTGGGATGAAGACGATCATGCGCCTTGATCAGGTCGCCGGTGCGAGCAATCCGAGGAAGGTTCTCAAGATCGCTTGGGAATCGATCCTAGAAAAGGACTACGTGCCCGTCTTCAGGCCGGCACTTGCCGTGCTAGCTGCGCTTCCGGACGGCGAGGCGGTCTATGGCAGCATTCGCTCTCTCACGGAGTGTGCGAATCGGGTCGCCGACTCGCTAAGTGAACTCGGCTACGACCACTCGGGGCCGCTTTATCACCGCATCTTGGGCTCGGCCAAGAGCGACGGAGCGTTCTACACCAACAACCTGTCGGCAGTCATGTTGGCATCCCTCGCTCTAGACAACGAATTCATCGATTGGGCGGATCAGGAGGCTGTCGGGCGTCTCCGGATCATGGATCCGGCATGTGGGACGGGCACTCTGCTTATGGCGGCACTACAGACCATCAAACAACGGGTCACCTCCCACCAAGATGGCGAACTTGACGACGGGGCGAGCAACCACCTTCATCGGAGGGTGGTAGAAGATGTTCTATGCGGGCTCGACATCAACCAGCATGGCGTGCAGCTTGCCGCCTGCAACATGACGCTGGGGGCGCCGACCGTCGATTACGCGCGCATGAATCTGGTCACCATGCCGCACGGACCGCAAGCGGACGCCTCGCCCAAAGCGGGATCGCTGGAGATACTGACTGCCGCCAGTGACGCGCTGGATTTGCACGCGATGACAGCGCCGCGGAGATCGCTGAAAACCCTGGACGCCGCCCAAGTCGACGAGAGCGAAGAAATACGGTTCCCGCTGCATGATCTTGACGCAGCGATCATGAACGCGCCGTTTACGGACAACAGGAAGAGGAGCCGAAAGTTCGGTCCCGAGGCCATCAGGTCCATGCAGCGGCACGAACTCGGCATCCGAGACAGGCTTCTTGCACGCGACCCGGCGGCCGGGCGTGTGATTACGACCAATAGCATCCGCACGTTCTTCTCACCTCTCGCCGATCAGCTTTTGCGATCCGACCGAGGCACTTTGGCGATGGTCGTTCCCGCGACGGCTTGTACAGGCGCGTCCGGCGTTGAGGAACGCCGCTTTCTTGCTGAACGATTCCATGTCGAACGTATCGTTACGACCCATGACCCGAAACGGATCAACTTCTCGGAGAACACCAGCATCCACGAGTGCCTTTTGGTCTGCCGGCGTCATACAGGCCGCGAGCAACGGGCGACGGAGTTCGTGTCGCTTCGCTTAATGCCGGCGAGCACCGACGAGGCGATCGAGGCTGCGGAGACCATCGCTTCGGGCAAGCCCGGCGTATGGGGCACTGTCTGCCATTGGCCTGCCGCCCGCGTACGTTCTGGAGACTGGACTCCGGTCCAGTGGTATGACGGTGCGCTCGCGGAGGTCGCACGGGACGTTGAGGGCAACGCGCTGTTGGAACCTGCCGGGCTGCGATACGAAGTCGGGCCCGCGGGGCAGCGTATCCAAGATGCCTACGTCGTCGGTACGGAAGACGAGCACGACGCGGTTCCGGGGTTCCATTCGGTCGCCGGCGGCCTTCGACGCACAATGCTCGGCACGCCCGATGTGTGGTATCGCCCCAGGGCCGGCAAGGGTAACTTGGCAGAGCGATACAGGGCGCAACGAAGCCAGCTTCTTGTTCCAATGCGCCTCAATACCGTCAGCGGGAGACTTACCGGCTTGTGGACAGATAAACGTTCGTTCGGTTGGTGGGTTCCGATAATGGTTGAAGATGAGAGCATCGCAAAAGCCCTTGCTGCGTGGTGGAATTCCACGCCCGTACGGTTGATGCTGCTAAATCGCAGGGGCCAGACGCTGACCTACCCAACGTGGCAGCTTGCACATCTGCGGGAGATTCGAATTCCGAAGCCGGACAATCCGGCTTGGAATTCTTTGAAGGAGGCATTCGATCAGGTCTGCGAAGCTGAATTGCTGCCTATGAGGCAGGCCGAACAATGTGACGTGCGCGAAGCCATCGACGAGGCGGCCGCGCTCGCTCTCCGTATCGATCACAGTACATTGGCTGACTGGCGAAAGAGACTGGCGGCGGAGCCGACAGTTTGCAATGCGCGTGCTGCCGAGCAAAGCGGACATTGGAAGGCGAACAAGTTTGGCGTTGGTGCCAGCTAACTGCGACGGGCGGGAGAGTTTTCAGTGAACGTGCGTGCGGTGCCATGCTGAAAGTTAAGCCAGAAACCAAGGAAGCGCTTGAGGCGGGAAGAGTCCGCTGCTTCGTTTTCTTCGACTTTATGTTTGTGCCGAAGCGGGTGCACTGCGGCGATGGACCCATTGAGTGGGAGGGGCACACTTGGACCGGAGCGGGAGCCGTTCTTCGCACTAATCTGTCCCACAGCGGGACATCGTTTTCGTCGTTGCCGGAGCAGCGCGGTGCAAGCGGGTATCACCAGGGGCACGTGACGGCCTCTTTGCCGTTGGACAGTATGACCCGGGATGTGATCGCCAAAGGCTACTACCGGGGCCGGAAGATGGAATTGTTCCTATGTTCTTTCGACGAACACGGAAAAATTATCGAACGTATAGTCTACGCGCCTGGGTCGATAGCTAACGTGAGCTTGGAGGACAACGTCGTCACGTTCAAGGCGAAGGACGATGCGTTCGACTCCGTCGCGAAGAAAGAGGAGCGGCGACAGCGGACAGTTGAGGACTTCCGGGTTCAGTTCAAGGATGAGCTTTCGCGCACAGCGTCCTCCAGTGCCATGGGCTGGCTAATGAGCCTGCTCGCTGCCACGGTCGGGAACTGGGTCGGAATCATATTGGATGCGTTGGCGTTGTTCCGCCGGAGCAATCGGCGCGCCCTGATGCAGCGTTGGCAAGTTAGGAAGCGGACGTACTGGTTTATTACCACACCGCACGTTCCCTACAAGTGGAAACGGAAGAAAGGCTATGCGTTTCGGGCAGATACACTGGTGGAAGCGAAGCATGACCTCTACGGTGAGGTGGTGCGAAAGATTTGGATGTTGCCAAGGGGTTGGATCAGCATGATGATAACAGTGGACGGAAGGCCACTCGAATTCCTCGATCTGGACCAAATCCGCCAAGCGGCCGATCCCGAAAGATGGAAGGCCACCAAACCACTGCACCAATGGGGACGTGGCGAATAATGCCTCCAGAATATCGAACTGAATTGCGGAATGGCCTGACTCGATGGCGAGTCAGACGCCGCTCTGGAAGACATCATGGCTGAAACCCAAATCGAATGGACAGACGCCACTTGGAACCCTGTTGCGGGGTGCTCGATCCTTAGCGCTGGCTGCACCCACTGTTACGCGATGGAGATGGCAGGACGCCTTGAAGCGATGGGTGTCGAGAAATATGCTGGGCTAACCAAGAAGGCGGGCAATCGCACGGTTTGGAATGGGCTTGTTCGGGAAGATCCAGAGGCGCTCAAGATTCCCATGCGCTGGCGTAGACCGCGGAAGATTTTCGTGAACTCGATGAGCGACCTGTTTCACGAGAGGGTAAGCGACGGGTTCATTCTCGAGGTCTGGCGGGTCATGCGCGACACGCCACAACACAACTACCAGATTCTTACTAAGCGCCCCGAGCGCTTGCGGGATTTGGTGGCTACTCTAATTGGCGAGGTCCTCCCCAACGTCTGGCTAGGTACAAGTATCGAGAATGCGGAGGTCGCTCACCGAATTGAACATTTGCGCAAAGCTCCCGCTGCCATTCGGTTTATTTCATTTGAGCCGCTTATTGGATCGGTGGGTGCAATCGATCTTGCGGACATCGATTGGGCAATCGTCGGAGGGGAGAGTGGTAAATTGGCCCGGCCGATCCGAGAAGAATGGATTGATGAGATCCATGCGCAGTGCCGGGCAGCAAGAACGGCATTTTTTTTCAAGCAATGGGGCGCTTGGGGCAAGGACAACAAGAGACGTTCAAAGAAAGCCAACGGGCGTGAGTACCGAGGGCGGATCTGGAACGAAATGCCAAGAGCGCTGCAGCATTAGGATAGACGCATCTGGATCAGCGTGACGGAGAAGATCGGTTGGTTACGAAGCGATACGAATGGGTTGACGGCGCGAAACTCCAAGACCACTCTAAGCGCAAACACAAAATTCTGCGGGAGTATGTTTTTGACTATCTAACCGTTCGGTGCACGCTGCCCCAGCAGGAGCGCTTTCGGCTTGCAATTGTTGACGGTTTTGCCGGCGGCGGACGATATCAATGCGGCACGGTCGGATCACCACTAATATTCATCGAGGAATTGGGGCGCGCCTCCGAAGCAGTCAACGCGCACAGAGTGGGTCGAGGTCTTGCGCCATTAGAAATCGAGTGTCTGTTGGTATTCAACGATGCCAGCCGCGATGCGATCAACTTGCTGCAGACACATGCCACTCCGCTCTTGGCTGGCATTAGACACACATGTCCAAAGCTCCACCTTCGCGTTGAATATTTGCAGGACCTATTCGAGATTGCGTATCCGAAGATTAAGGTTCTCCTTGCGCAAGGTCGATATCGAAGCGTTTTGTTCAATCTCGACCAATGTGGCGACCGGCACGTTGAGCGGGAAACAATCCTCGACGTTATGCGCTCGTATCCTGCCGCCGAGATCTTCTACACCTTTATGATTGATTCCTTGCTGGCCTTTCTTCAAAAGAACCAACCGGAACAGTTGAGGAAACGGCTTGATCATCTTGGACTATCGGATTCGAATGTTCAGATGCTCAATGGAGTTATGACCAGAAATGACTGGTTGGGGACAGCCGAGAGAATTGTCTTTGACGCCTTTCGGCTGTGCGCACCCTATGTCAGTCCGTTTTCCATCAACAATCCTGATGGTTGGCGCTATTGGCTGATTCACTTCGCCAACGCCTATCGTGCCAGGCAGGTGTATAACAATGTGCTTCACGAAAATGCCAGTCTCCAAGCGCATTTCGGGCGCTCTGGCCTGAATATGCTGCACTACGACCCGAGACACGATGAAGGACTGCTTTATTTGTTTGATGACGATGCGCGATCATCCGCAAAGGACCAGCTCTTTGGCGACATTCCGCGATTGGTAGGTGAGTCAGGCGACGCAATGTCTGTCATGGATTTCTACGAGAGCATGTACAACACTACGCCAGCTCATGCCGATGATGTCCACGCCTCAATCATTGAAAACCCCGACCTTGAGGTCATAACTCCTGCTGGAGGCGAGCGAAGAAAAGCCAATACAATCGGCGTCAATGACGTGATCAAGCTGAGGAGACAACGTAGCTTCTTTCCGTTGTTCCTGAAGGCTGAAAGTTGGCTAGAAAAGAAGGAATAGTGGGCTCCCGGATACGCCATAACGGAGAAAAGAGAAGCAGAAGGCGGCGTCGAGATCCGAAAGCGGCTACGTGACATGGCCCAAAATGAGCGGTCCTTTTGCGGTCGAGACTTGCGTGGGATAGCGTCTGTATAAGCCCTCCCGCAGGTGGCTGCATCCATTTTGCCGGATGGACCGTTCATGCGAAAGCGAGGCGGTCGATGGTGTTGAGCCGCCGCTGGCTGTGGTGCGCGAATGAGGGTCTTTCGCGATACTGGAAAGCGGTCACAGCCAATCCAGGGCCGAGCGTCGCGGAGGTATTTCGGGATCGCCTTCCGACTCCATGCCAGCCGGCCGCTCGGATTCTCCGGATCGTACCCAGAGTGGATCTCGCTCCCCCTCCGTTGAGTTCATCCGTCGGGGGCTTGGAACTTGGGGCATGCTGGCCCATACATCTCGGTAGTCCGAGTCCTCTGGCACAGGACGCAGCCGTGCTGTGTAGCCCATGGCACGAGCGATGACGGCGGCGGCTTGGGCGGCAGCCTCGCGCAAGGCACCATCGTCGAGATGGGCATAAATCGCCGCGGTCTCGCGCTGGCGATGTCCGAGCAGCCGCCCCACCGTAGTCAGCCCGACACCGTTCATGACGCCCTGCGAGGCCCAGGTATGCCGGCAGTCGTGGATGCGAAGACCGGGCAGACCGGCCTCGTCTCGGACACCGACCCAGAACGTGTAGAGCCGGTTGGACGTGAGGGTCTCGGGGAACACTCGCTCCTCGCCGGTTTTCCGTGGCAGCGCCGTGAGCACACTTACCGCTTCCGGCCCAAGCCAGAGGGTACGCGGTCCCGTCTTGGAGTCTTCAAGCCTGACACTTGCCCCCTTGTCGCAGACTTCCCCGATCTCGTCCCATTTGAGGTTGACGATTTCGGAGAGACGCGCGCCGGTAAGCGTCAGCAGGCGAATGGCCGCGACCGGCCAGGGTTGTTCCGCTTGGCGCCGGTCCAGCACAGCGCCGAGGCGTTCGAGTTCCGCACTATCGAGGTAGCGTGCGACCGGCCGGCGGGGATTCTTGACGATGTTGGCGCAGGCGTCGGGCACGTGCTCGCCGATGTCGCCCCATTGGCGGGCCGACTTGAGCATGGCGCGCAGAATCTCGAAGGCGCGGTTGGCGGCACCCGGCTTGTCCACGCTCGCCGCGTCGAACCACGCGGAAACCCGCGCGTGGTCGATAGCGTCCAGGCGGAGCCTCCCGAAATGCGGCATGAGACGGTTCCTCATATAGATGTCGTAGGTTTCCAGCGAGGACGACTTCCAGCGGTGACGGCGCCGCTCGCGGTAGCGCTTGGCGAAGTCCCGGAACAGCGGCGCCATCTTCTTCCGTGGCGGCGTCACATCCTCCCCGCCCCACAACCGGGCGAGCACGGCCGCGCCCTCCCGCCTCGCTGCGTCCAGCGACAATTCGGGGAAGCGCCCAAGCGTGATCTTGCGCATGCGTCCCCTGGCTCGGGTCTGGACGATGTACGACTTCACCCCGGAGGGTTGCACCCGGACCCCGAAGTGCCCCAGCAGGTTATCCCAGAGCGTATATTCCCTGCCCGCCGGCTTGGCGGCGGCGATGGCCTTTACGGTCAACCGGATTCGACGTTTGCTTCCGCTCATCGTGCGCCCTCCTTGCCGTTGCCGGTCATGGCGCTGTGGACGATGCCGGAGATGCGTCCCGCCGCTTCCCGGACATGCTCGTCGGCGAGATGGGCGTAGCGTTCGGTCGAGGCGGTGTCGGCGTGGCCGAGCAGGCGCCCCACCGTGTACAGGTCGAGCCCGCTCATCACGGCGTGGGAGGCGAACGTGTGACGGAGATCGTGGATGCGCACATCGTCCAGTCCGGCAAGATTCCGCAGCTTCTGCCAGCGCAACCCGATATCCTTCATCGGCCCGTCGCCTTTCTTGTTCGGGAAGACGAATCTCCCCTCGCGCGCCAAACCGCTGAGCACGGCCCGGGCGGGCACTGGAAGCTGAATGGATTTGGGACCGGTCTTGGAGTCGGGCAGCACGGCGCGGGTGCCGCGTATCCAGTCCCATCGCAGACCGATGATCTCCGACGACCGCGCGCCGGTGAAGAGAAGCAACCTGATCACGGCGGCGGTTTGTTTGTCCTCGGCATGATCCAGGACAAAGCCGAGGCGCTTGAGTTCCTCCATCGACAGGAACCGCTCGCGGGGCGGCATCTTGTAGCGACGCATGTTGCGGCAGGGATTGGAGCCTTGCGGCCGAAGGTCCCAGAGTTCCGCCTGCCTCAGCATCACCGACAGCACCGGCAGCGTCCGGTTGGCGTTACCGGGCGTGCCGCTGAGCGAATCGAACCAGCGCCGCACATCGGCGCGCTCAATCTTGGCGACGTGCATCGCGCCGAAGAAGGGCAGAAGGTACCGGCGCAGCTCGCGCTCGATCGGGCCGCGCTTCCAGCCGGCCGTGCAGTATCGACGCGCCGAATCTGGGAAACGGCCCCGTGCCTCGATCCCTTCGAGCAGCGTCTTGCCGGACGCGATGGGGGCCAGGATGAGCGGCACGCCCGGCGGAATCGTCGCCTCGATGTGCTCGACCGTGCCGGGCCACTCCACCCCGCCCAAGGGCGCGTGGACGACCAGAAGCTGCTCGCGCGGGACGATCCGCGACAGCAGGATCGTCATGGCCTGACTGTCCTTGCCGCCGCTGTGGCTGATTGCGACGAGGGCGCCGTTCCGGATCATCGTCCGGCACTCGGCGGGGAGAAAGAGGTCGGGGCGGAAGCGGGTCGATCGACTCTTTCGCGCGGCAGGCACGGCTCACAGCCAGCCGCGTTCGGCCATGGAC
>JAAXGO010000173.1 GCA_012267425.1 Rhodothermales bacterium | reverse complement strand
GAATTCTGCACGGCAAGGAAGGAAAGGGCCGATTCCGCGCCTTCTCGCTTGGTCGAGTCGTTGACTGGGACGTTTGCGTCGCTGACCATTCTGACAACCTTCAGTCCTATCGCATCTCCATGTTGAAGGACCACTTACGTCGCGTGCGAATCACGAACGCTGTACCGGTGACCGAAGGGAAGGATCGCGGAGTCATCGTCACGGTCTCGGAACCCGAGAGAGATTTCCAATCGCTGCGCGACGGCAAGGCCCCAGACGAACTTGCCCAGATTTTCGCGCTTTACCTTCGTCAGTATCCGGAAGTCCGGATCGTCTACAGCGGCGCGACAGTCGACGCCCAATCGGTCGAGGACCTATCGACTTCCTACGAGTTGCCGAATATCGAGACAACGGATGGACGAGCGCTTTCAGCCTCTCTGGAGATCGTGGAATGGAGAATCAAGGCGGAACGGAGGTTGTTCTTGTGCGATGCCAATGGATTTCCGATCGACGAAACATCGCCTGGCATCCATGCGCCCGGCTTCGAGTTCACGGCCTACGTCAAGTCGGACTATTTCGCAGAGCTTCTCGCCTCCAACATGCTCGACTTGGCCAACATGGATCCTGCGGTCGACAGGTGCCTCCACGCCGCCAAAGAGGTCATGCGCGAGCACTTCCGCAAACGCGCAGCCGAGAAAGCTGCCGGGCTAGTTGAAGAATGGAGAACGGAGAAAATCTACCCATACGAGGAGGAACCAACCAACGTCGTCGAGAAGGTGGAACGCGAAGTTTTCAACGTTCTCGCCCTGAACGTCAACACCTACCTACCCGATTTCCCGACCTCCGATGATAAAACCAAACGCTTTCAGTTCCGGCTTCTTCGCCAGGCCGTAGAGAGGGCTCCAGCCGATCTGGCTCGCATTGTCAACGAGGTGCTGGATCTGCCCAAGGACAAACGCCAAGAACTGGCCGGCCTTCTCGATCGTACAACACTGGCGGCTATCATAAGCGCTTCGCGTCTCGTTGCTGACAGACTTGACTTCTTGCGTGGCCTCGAGACGCTTGTATACGATACGGGGTTCAAAGACAGGGTCCGGGAAAGGGCTCAGCTTCATCGAATCGTAGCCGAGAATTCATGGATGTTCGGGGAGCAGTATCACCTATCCGTGGATGATCAGTCCCTCACCGAAGTATTGAAGAAGCATATCCAGGCAGCAGGCCGGGAGGTCGAGATCGACACGCCAGTCAAACGCTCGGACGGCTCGCGCGGTATCGTCGACCTCATGTTCTCCCGAAATATTCAACTGACCGGAGCCGAGGACCGAGAGCATCTTATTGTCGAGCTGAAGCGACCCTCGGTGAAGATAGATTCGGACGTTACCGCACAGATCAAGAGTTATGCGTTCGCCGTTGCCGAAGACGAACGCTTCCGTTCCGTGCCGGCAAAGTGGGTATTTTGGGCGGTATCGAACGATATTGATAACGTTGTAAAGCGCGAGGTTGCTCAGAGGGACCGAGCTCACGGCATCCTATTTGAGGATAAGGAGCAGCCGATCACCATCTGGATCAAGACCTGGAGTCAGATCATAAACGACTGCAGGGCCCGCCTTCGGTTCTTTGAGGAGAAACTGAACTATACGCCTGATCGAGATTCTTCCTTGGAACACCTTAACAACACATATCAGAAATACCTTGCAGATCTATTTGCCGCGAGATCTGAGGCCGAGGACGCCGAGGACGCGCTGTAGATAGTCGCCTCGCAATTAAACCTGCTCGGCCAAAAGCGCCAGCTGCCATCATGTGCCCGACGTCCGTATCCGTATAGCCGTCGATTTGACGGCTATCACCGCCTGCCGGCCTTGCACCGCCAGGAGGGGAGGTTCGGCCGGAAGCGGGGCGGCGGTGGGCGCTCCAGAGGGAGGGGCGTCGCCGTCTTTCCCATCCACCGGTCGGAGGAGCACGGCATCATGCAGGCGGCAATCGCACCGCGCGGCGACGCGCGCACGTATCTCACCCATTTCGTCGGCGGCGGTCTCGAAGACGACCGCTACGTCGTCGAGACCTTCCGCTCGCTCGCCAACGGCGACATCGTCCC
>JAAXGO010000172.1 GCA_012267425.1 Rhodothermales bacterium | reverse complement strand
TCAATGAGGAGGCCCTCAGCGAATTGACACTGGACCGCCGGTTTTGGAGCCCGGCACCGCTGTCGCCTGGCCGTGGGACGTGGCCGGTGGTGCGGTTAAACGCTTTGCCGCTGCTAGACGCGCCGACACATTGCCGGCGGGTGGACTGTGAGATCGGCGGAACGGCGGAGGTGCGAGAAGCGACGCAGGACACGTCCGTGATCGCCGTCCGTTCGCGGGTCGGCGTGCTGGCCTTCGGATCGGATGCAGAAGTGCGCCGAGCGTTCGATCCCTACGGCGTGAAGGAATTCGATCTACACCCACTGGACGCGAGGTTGCGATTGGAACGCGGCCTACTGTACGACGCGTTGCGCGCCGCATTGATTCGTTGTGGGGGCCTCGCTGCGGTGCCGGACAACCGCCGGTCGCTCGTGCCGGCCCGTACGCGCGATGCTTGCTGGAACCCGTTGCGGAAGCTGGTCACGACGTTGGACGGTGAACTTGGCGCCGACGGCGAGATCCGGTGGCACGAGGGAATCAGCATCCGGCTGGAATGGTCGGGCGAGGGGCTTTGGCTTGTGTTCAATCCCCGCACGGTATTTGAGGGTGTGTTGGACGAAAACAAGGCCGTGGCCGCCGACTTCGCGCGGGAACGCACCGTGCGCCGCTACAACAGGGAGTTGAACGGTTTGTTGGGTTTCTGGTCCCGCTATCTGGGAGAAGTGCTTCAGAACCTGAGGGCCCTCGACATCGAGGACGGCGTGGACGCCACGTTTCAGATTGGAAGCACGACGGCGTTCTCGCGGCGAGCGTTCACGTGAACCTCAAGTTCGCCAATCACACGTGGCTTCCGGAGCCGACACTGACATTCAGTCCGGAGGGTACGTCTAGGCAGGCGCGTCATCCCCTCCAGGGCCTTTGCGACAACGGTCCGTATTCGGCGGGGCTTGTGCCGGACCCCATCCGCATCGCGACGATTTCGCCAGGACGCGAGAGCGAAGTGTTGTATGGGTTCATGAAGAGGCTGCGCCGGAAGTGGAAACCCATCGAAAGGAAGGACTACCTGCCGGATTGGCCCGGGTTCAAGGAGGTCTTCGGACTCGAGATGCAGGCGGCCGGTTCGTCCTGTCACATCAAGCTGGAGGATCAGGTCGACGCCGACATCCAGATGTCGAGCACGCCGCACTTGGTGCTCGCCGAGCACTTGGTGCGTGCGATCCAGACCCTTTCGGTACATCGGACAGAGTTTGATTTGGTTTTCATATACGTTCCGGTTAGGTGGCACCCCGGCTTCGCGGGCGGCGCGGACGAGGACTTCGACCTGCACGACCATATCAAGGCGTTCACGGCGGGTTTGGGGATACCGGTCCAACTCGTACGCGAAGATGGGGCGATCAGCTACGACTGCCAGGCGAGCGTCATGTGGCGCATCGGCTTGGCGATCTACGCGAAGGCGGGAGGTGTTCCGTGGAAGCTGGCGGAAGCGGATCCGGAAACAGCTTACATTGGTATCTCGTACTCAGTTCGCGGTGCGGAGTCGGACTTGCCGCGTTTCGTCACATGCTGTAGCCAGGTGTTCGATTCCGACGGGGCGGGATTGGAATTCGTGGCCTACGACGCGCGGGAGGTCGACTTGCGCTGGGATAATCCCTTTCTCTCGCAAAATGACATGTTCCGAGTGATGACCCGGTCAATGGATCTGTATCGTCGTCGGCATGCCGGTCGTTCGCCGAAGCGGGTAATGGTACACAAGAACACCGAGTTCAAGAGGGGTGAGAGAGACGGCTGCATGGAGGCGTTGCGAGTCTGCGACGCGGTCGACTTGGTGCAAGTGGTCGAGTATGTGAATTGGCGGGGAGTGCGAATTGACGGAAAAGGAGAAGCCAAGGGCCGTCCTGCGGCGTTCCCCGTCCCGCGGGGAACGATCCTTCCGATTGGCGACCGCGAAGCGCTACTTTGGAACCATGGTGACGCCAAGGGGGTCACGGCGCGGTCATACTTCCAGGGCAGCCGAAGCACTCCGCGGCCGCTGCGCCTGGTTCGATATGCCGGCCACGGATCTTGGGACGACACGGCGCAAGCCATTCTCGGGCTGTCAAAGATGAACTGGAATAACGACGCTTTGTACGACCAATTGCCGGTCACCATGAGTTACGCGAAGGTCTTGTCCAGAGTAGTGAAGCGTATTCCGCAGTTGCGGCGCTCTCCGTACCAATTTCGCTTTTTTATGTGAGCGGTTCTAGGGGGGTGCAAGACTGAAACGATCGTCGCAAACGGGCGAAGCAATTGCGCGATGTGGGGCTTCATTATTGTAAAAGTGTCGTCAACGCTTGGTCGCTCCGCAGCGCATTGATTAGTTTTGGTAGGGCTTGGTCTGATAGATGACCATCTTCCTTAAGCTTGGAGAAAATAAGAGTGGATCCTATGACGTCTTGGATTCTCTCAAGGACCTCTTCTTTGCGTGTAGGTAGCTTCTTAATTAGGTCTTCAATCTCTACTTCCCCGAGCGCGTCTTCACCGTTGTTTTCGATTTCCTTCTCAATTTCTCTCTTGAGTCTCTTGGCTCTTCTTGGGTCTACCCAAATGGCTTCTTCATCGTGGGTATTCTTAACTTGCTTGCGCAGTTCGTCAGGAGGCCAATCCTGAGTGGCGACGCGCGAGTAGAGTTGTCCAACAAGCCAGCCCAGTTTTGCTTGAAATGGTTCATCTAGCTGCAGAATACGGCATCCAAGTAGAGTTTGGTAGTGAATTTCCGCTTTGAGCGCAATCGAGAGTCTCAAGAATGCACAACTGTGCGAAGGAAGGCCCACTGTGGGCTCCTTAGAGAGAAAAAAGTAATTTGGTTCGTTGTTGTTAAAAAGTCTATGAAGAAACAGATCTAAGCTGGACTTCGCTTTAGTGTCAGCAATTGGTGGTAGACTTTTGTATGAAAACATTCGCTTGTCATATAACTCACGCTCGTAAGCTGTAGATAATCGTCTCACAGCGGCAATCGAAATGTATCTTGCGTTACAATGGTTTCCCCCTCGTCTAACTAGATCGCAAGTTTGAGTTAACACCATAAAATGAGTGTTCTTGGGATCGCTATAATGTGGATGCACTTCCTCAAGGATGGCTTCGAACTCAGGGTTGCGATCCAACACATCACCCTGAGAGAGATCTTCGCTAGAGGTTGACGAGTAGGTGAAGTGCATACTCGTGTACGTCGATCAGTGACGATCGGAATATCAACGGGATGCCGAGTGCACGTTAGCTGAAGTGGTCCCACATTTTTGG
>JAAXGO010000171.1 GCA_012267425.1 Rhodothermales bacterium | reverse complement strand
GAGGTAGATACCTCGATGCTACGAGAGGCCCTGTCTCTCATCGACGGACAGTATCCGGCAGAAGTGTCGGGCAACGTGACGCTGAAGACGATCGGCGCCATCGCCGCTACAGGCGTCGATTACGTTTCGTGCGGCGCGCTTACGCACTCGGTGCGAGCCCTGGACATATCCATGGACGTTGTCCTTACTGAAAAGCCCCAGAGCAGAGGTCTGTCTTGAATGCCGTTTGACGCCGCTGCAAGAATAAACCACGATCGGTTCCGCGCCACGTTCGAGGCACTGACAAAAAGCGGCGCAACGCCCGGTGGCCTCAACCGTCCGTGCCTGAGCAAGGCACACCTCGAGGCGCGGAGTGATTTCTGCGATCTTGCCCGGCACGGTGGGTTCGATGTTTCTGTTGACGGCGCGGGCAACCACAGCGCCATTCTCCGGTGCGCGCGCGACAACGCTCCAACTCTACTTCTTGGGTCCCATCTGGACTCAGTGCCGAATGGTGGACGCTATGACGGCACACTTGGCATAGCGGCTGCATTCGAGACTCTGCAATCGATCACAGAGTCCGACCTCACGCCGGATGTACATCTGGAAGTAATCGACTTTACGGATGAAGAGGGCACGTGGGTCTCTTTGATGGGAAGCCGGGCCGCAACCGGGCAGCTCACCAAGCGCGATCTGGACAATCCCCGCGGACACCTGGCAGAGTTTGATGAGGCCCTCGCGACGGCCAACCTCACACGTGAGGGGATTCTGGGAGCTGCACGGACTGACGAGGACTTCGTCGCCTACCTCGAAGTCCATATCGAACAAGGCACCCGCCTTTCGGACGCGGGACTGGACATCGGCGTGGTAAGCGGCATGGTTGGGATCCGCATGTATCTTGTCACATTCCGCGGACGGGCTGATCACGCCGGCACCTCATCAATGGACGACAGGCTGGACGCGGCGCAGGGTGCCGCCGCATTCTGCCTGGCGGTCAGACGAACGGTAATGGAGCGGTTTCCTGATTGCCGCGCAAATGTCGGGCGCATGACGGTTACGCCCGGTGCATTTAACATCGTTCCCGAGTCCGTTATGCTCTATCTCGAGCACCGCAGTGAGAACCGCACCCGAGCCCTCAAACTGGAAGAAGCTTTGCGCTCGGAGGCACTCAACGCCGCCGACGCTTTCGGGCTCAGCGTGGAGATAGAGTTTCTTGAAGAAGTGCATCCAGCTCAGATGGACGACTCCATCTGCCGGGCTGTGGAATCGTCTGCCGACAGTCTCAGCCTAGCGCATTGCCGATTGCCATCGCTGGCTGGTCACGACGCGCAGAGCATGGCGCAGATCTGCCCGGCAGGACTGCTCTTTGTGCCATCGGTGGGAGGATTTAGCCATTCGTCGCGCGAATTCACAGAATGGTCCGACTGCATAAATGGCGCCAATACCCTGCTTCGGACGGTCGTCACATTGTTGAGCGCCACGTAGAAGCCACGCCCGATGCTCCAGGAGCTGAGTCGCTTATACCAACGCCTTCTATTCGCTGCCGACATGGCGCTCATGGCGGCGGCATGGATTGCGGCCTATTACCTCCGCTTCGAGGTATTCCGCTACTGGCCCGTACCGCTGCCCGAGTGGCTACCGATCGATCGGTATCTGTCGTTCATCCCGTGGATACTCTGCGTCGCGGCACTCGTTTTTTCCGCATCCGGCCTCTATGTACCCGACCGTGCGCAGCGCCTGACGAGCCTCGTTTTCAGCGTCGCGAAGGCATTCTCGTTGGCGCTGCTCGTCTTAATGGCGTTCTTTTCCCTTTACAGAGATTTCTACGTGTCACGGCTAACCATCATCTTCTTCGCCGGGCTCACTCCTGCTCTGATGGTGCTTCTGCGCGTGACACTGTATCTGGCCGTTCTGCGCACACGCCAGCAGGGGCGCAACCTGCGCCGCGTCCTGATCGTCGGTGCCGGCATTGCTGGGCGGAGGCTGCAGGCCTCCTTCGAAGCGTACCCGTGGATGGGCCTCAAGGTGGTAGGGTTTCTTGACGACTACAAAACGGACGAGCCGGACGTTCTCGGCGGAATCGACGAAGCAACCGACATCGTGGACCGCGCCCTTGAAGGCGAACCGATCGATTATGTCTACGTCGCGCTTCCTCTCCGCGCGGCCACTCGCATCGAAGAGCTCTTAAATGCGCTTTCAACGCGATTCGTACATGTGTGCCTCGTACCGGACTTCTTGCAGTACGACATCATTAACAGTCGCATTACCGACGTCGATGGGCTGCCCGTCCTCCACCTAATGGACGAGGCTCCAGCAGACGTGCGCCGAATCGTCAAGCGCGCAATCGACGTGGTGTTTTCTGCTGCCGTATTGCTGATCACCTCTCCCCTCCTCGCGCTAATCGCCGTAGCGGTACGCCTGTCGTCGCCCGGTCCAGTCCTCTATCGGCAGGAGCGGATGAGTCTCAACGGACACAGGTTCGATATGCTCAAATTCCGGTCCATGCCGCAAAACACGGAAGCCGAAACCGGGGCCGTATGGGCCACTGCCGGAGAAAACCGAGCTACGACAGTGGGACGGATCTTGCGCAAGACGTCGCTCGACGAACTGCCCCAGTTCATCAATGTGCTCAAAGGAGACATGTCCGTCGTCGGGCCTCGGCCTGAACGTCCGGTGTTCATCGAGGAGTTCCGCGGACGTGTTCCCCGGTACATGCTTCGGCACAAGATGAAGGGCGGAATCACAGGCTGGGCACAAGTCAACGGATGGCGGGGCGACACGTCCATCGAGCGGCGCATTCAGCACGACCTCTTCTACATTCAGAACTGGTCGCTCGCACTGGATCTGAAGATCATGGTTATGACGGTTTGGAGAGGGTTTTTCAGCAAGCACGCCTACTGACGTGATCCAGCTGCACGACATTTCCCTGGCTTTCGGAGGACAGAAGATTCTGGACAGACTGTCGTGGACGGCCAAACCGGGACGGCGGATCGGACTCATCGGGGCCAACGGTGCGGGGAAAACAACGCTGCTCAGAGTCCTGGCGGGACTTCAGGATGTCGAAAGAGGAGAGGTGGCACGCACCGGTGAAGTCGGCTATCTGGCACAGGATGCCGAAGAAGCCGCTCCGGGCCGCACGGTGTTGGAGGAAGCACTCTTAGCGTTCGAGGAAATCCTTCACTTACAAGAGGAGGAAGAAGAGATTACAGAGCGAATTTCTCGTACGGCTCCGTCGGACTACACGGTCAAGCTCCTCAACCGACTTGAGCGGATTCAGTCGCAGCTTGCGATGCACGACGCGAGCCGCATTAAGCCGCGTACTGAGGCCGTGCTGATGGGATTAGGCTTCGAAAAAAACGACCTTCCTCGAGGTATCGAAACGCTGTCGGGAGGCTATCGGATGCGCGTGGCACTGGCCCGAATCCTGCTGCGCGAGCCCGAGGTTCTCTTATTGGACGAACCGACGAATCACCTGGACATCATTTCGATCGACTGGCTCGAGTCATACCTCAAATCATACACGGGTACAGTCGTCCTCGTCTCGCACGACCGGTATTTCCTCAACCGGATGGTCACGTCAATTGCCCACTTGGCCGGAGGCAAGATCACTGACTACGCAGGCAACTACTCCTTCTATCTGGCTGAACGTGCCAAGCGGCGGGTGTTGCAGCAGGCTGCATATGACAATCAGCAGCGGCAGATAGCTCAAACGAAGCGGTTCATCGAGCGTTTTCGTTACAAGAACACGAAGGCGCGCCAGGTACAAAGCCGCATCAAGCATCTGGAGCGAATGGAGATGATCCCCGCTCCGGGTGCCGACGAAGCTCAAATCACGGTTCGGTTTCCGACGCCTCCGAGATCAGGTCGCACCGTGATGGAGCTGACCGAGTTTTCAAAGACGTATCTGTCCGAAAACGGACCAATCCGTGTTTTCGACCGCGCTGGACCGTTGCAGGTCGAGCGGGGTGACAAGATTGCACTCATCGGCAAGAACGGCGCCGGCAAGTCGACGCTTGCCCGCATGCTCTGCGGCACTGAGCCCTTCCACGGTACACGCGAGGTCGGGTATAAGGTCGAGTCCACGTTTTTTGCCCAACACCAGGCCGACTATCTGAACCCGGATCTGACCGCACTCGGATCGCTGAAAGAAGTGGCGCGAGCGCAGAACGACCGCGAGCTTCGGACACTGTTGGGAGCGTTTCTATTCCGGGGCGACGACGTCTACAAGCCCGTCCGCGTCCTGTCCGGGGGAGAAAAAAGCCGGGTCGCACTAGCCAGAACACTCCTTCACCCAGCAAATTTCCTCATCCTCGACGAGCCCACTAACCACCTCGACATTCAGTCCATCCAGGTTCTCATCCGAGCGCTCAACCAATTCGCTGGGTCATTCGTCATCGTTAGCCACGACAGGCATTTTCTTGACCAGGTCGTGAACACCGTTTGGCATGTCGGAGAAGGTCGCGTACGGACATTTCGCGGGACGTATTCTGAATACCGCTGGCATATGGTACACGGCACGGCCAGCCGCCTGGCCAAAGTAACTGCGACTGTGCCCAAAACCACCGAGAGGGTCAGAAAGAAGCGCTCCGGCGGCCCGAAGACAAAAGAGCAGAAGCGACGTGAAGCCGAGGCACGCAACCGGGCCTATCGCGCGGCGCGCGACGCCGACAGTGTCGACGCCGAGGATCTCACCAAGCGGCAGCTGGAGACACTCTGTGAGGTAGTTGAAGCGTCCATCAGAGAAAAGGAGGAGGCTCGTAAGGACGCCGAAACTGAACTGACAAGACCTGAGGTGTTCTCAGATCCCGCACGGGCCGCCGCTATGGGTGCAGTCTACGAATCGCTTAAAGCAGAGCTTAACGAACTGTATGACCAATGGGCCGAACTGGCACAGCAGTTGCAGGCTGCATGAGGGAAAACTACCGGTCATCGTCTCCAGTCCTCGCAACTAGTGGTGTGCACATCACTTGGACCCTGCCAAATGCAACGC
Source organism: Rhodothermales bacterium (assembly GCA_012267425.1). Classification (GTDB taxonomy): domain Bacteria; phylum Bacteroidota; class Rhodothermia; order Rhodothermales; family Bin80; genus Plut-88865. The sequence goes on along the minus strand of JAAXGO010000171.1, from coordinate 4,776 downwards.
TCTGATGGGATGCAACGAGACTGCTCAGTGGAAAGACTGGCCTGCTGATTGTCAGCTTGCTGTTCGGTAAAATGACAAGAGATCACCAAGTCCACGGTGTGAAAGCCTGTATCGAACAGCCAAGCGTATCCACTGCTGCCGGATTCTGTTTGGTCCTGGCAGCGACCTGGTTGGCCGCTGCGAGCCCCGTGGCCGCCCAGTTGGATACGCTTCCATACGCCGATACGACAAGAGGTACCTTCTTCGGTGCCGCCGTTGCCCTTGATGAAGATCGCGCCTTGGTGGGGGCTCCCAGCGAAGTGTCCTGTGCAAAAAACGGGGGTGCAGCATATATCTACGAGCGCACTCTTCAATCTGATCGGTGGCATGAAGTAGCCCGCATCGTTCCCGACGACTGTATTGAGGATCTGTTCTTCGGGCGTAGCGTCGCGCTCAGCGGAGACAGAATTCTTGTGGCGGCTGCAGTCGAATATTTTGCGTCCGCGCGAGCGAATGCCGTATACGTCTTCGATCGCAGCTCTACAGGTGCGTGGCATCAGGCGGCCCGACTGACGGTAGACTCGGCCGAGGGCGAGGGCCCACTCGGCAGCTCGGTATCCCTGGACAGCAACCGCGCTCTGATTACAACGTTCGGAGACGCCGCGACTGGACGATTTGGCGGAGCGGCCTACGTATTTGACAGGAATGCCAGTACTGGGGAGTGGGCGCAGGCGGCCCGACTTACAGGGAGCGGAGGGCTGGCCTACGGCGTTTTCGGTGGTGCCGCCGCACTGAGCGGAGACCGTGCCATCGTTTCCAGTTCCATGTACTTCCGCAATAAACCCGGCTATGTCTACTTCTTTGAGCGGAAGGCCACAGGGAGTTGGGAGGAAACCGCCCGCGTCGGCGACATCGATGACTTTTTTATTTCGCTGGACATCGACGGAGACCGCGTACTCGTGGGTGAAAGCAGAGAGGGTCGCATGGAAGTGGGTGCCGCCACGGTGTACGCTCGGGATTCGACTGGAGCATGGCATCTTTCCACAACGCTAAAGCCCCCAGTGTCGTACGAGCGGGGTGGCTTCGGTAGCCAAGTGGCGCTTTCGGGTGACCGGGCCGTGGTTACCGGATTTGATGAGCAGCTGCGCCTTGACATCAACGTCGATCGTGTCATTTACGTATACGCTCTCGATCCAGAATCGCAAACCTGGAGCTACCAGAGCATTCTCGATATCGGCAACGTAGCATTTGGATCAGCCATCGACTTGGATGGCTCCGTCGCCTTGATAGGCGCCGCTGCGGAAGACGAAACCGGCGCAGCCTACGTCGCCCGATTGCACTAAGGTGTTTTTGCCATGCGCACCGCTTTGCCGCTTCTGATCATAGGCATGCTCGCGATCGTGAGCTGCGCATCGCTCGAGCCATCCAAAGACTCTCAACCGCCTGCATACACGAGCACTTCGAGCAACTTTCGGTCGTTCGTCAACGCTGAGGCTCTCGCCCGCTACCTCCGGGCCGACTCGCAGGCAGGGCCTCTCGTCATCGCTCACCGGGGCAGCGCGACGTTCGCATATCCGGAAAACGCACTTGCCACCTTCCGACGTGCCCTGCGGTACGGACCGGCGCTCATTAAGCTGGACATTCAGATGGCACGCGACCGGACCTACGTCATTCTACGTGACGAAACACTGGATCGTACGACAACCGGCACCGGTCGTGTGGCCGACCAATCCCTCACAGATCTGCGCAGACTGCTCCTGGTTGACGAACTCGGTATCATTACGCCGTTTCCTATCCCTACTCTCGACGAAGTGCTCGCGTGGTCTGACGGGCGAACGATCCTGATGCTTGACATCAAGGCCGATATACCGGTAGCCGGAGTGCTCGAAGCGATCCAAAGACATGATGCTGCCGAACGGGTCATCGTCATGACGACGTCCCTCCCGCAAGCACTCGATGTGTACCGGAGTGCGCCGGATCTCGTAATTGCAGTACCAGCAGCTAACCGCGAAGAGCTCGAGACCGTATTGGCGTCGCAGCTCGATACCACTCGTCTCATTGTCCTCGGCGGCCTCGCCGAGGTCAACCCCGAGGTCGTCGAACTAGCCCACACGCATCGGATACGCGTCGTTTTGGGAACCGTCGGGCTCATAGATCGAAGGGCCCTCGAGGGAGGCGTAGCCGTGTATCAATCGCTTGTCGATCGAGGTGTAGACATGTTCGTGACGGATAATGTCAAATTGGCCTCCGAGGCCGTCGCACCCTATCTGCCGGATTCGGGGCGGTAAGTAGCAGTCTTTCTTCCATATGGATTACGCAGATCCCTTCAACGTCATCGAGGTCATCGGCGTCCTCACAGGATTGGCCTGCGTATGGCTCGCCGTGCGGCAAAGCGTATGGACATGGCCGATCACTATCGTCAGCGCCTCACTGTTCTTGGTCCTCTTTCTGGAGTCCCGCTTGTACGCAAACGTGGGACTGCAGTGTTTCTTCATTGCGCTTGCCATCTACGGCTGGTATGAGTGGATCCGTGGCGGCGACGAGGGCTCTGGATTACTTGTGAGCAGGCTGACCGGCAAGACGGCCCTTGTATTGCTTTCGATCGTTATCGCAGGGACGGTCATTCTGGCGATAATTCTCGATTCGAGCACTGACGCAGCAGAGCCCCTCCTAGACTCGCTTGCGACGGTCATGAGCTTGGTCGCACAGTGGATGCTGGCGAGGAAAATCCTGGAAACCTGGTTCGTCTGGATCGCAGCGGACGTTGTTTTCGTGGGGCTCTTTGTATCTACGGAGCTCTATCTGACCGTTGCACTCTACTTGGTCTTTATGGGAATGTGTGTTGTAGGCTATGTGCAGTGGCAACGCACTCTACAGTGGCATGCCGATGCCAGCCATGATCTCCAATCCAGGTAATTCCGGCTGGTTTCTAAGCACAGCCGAGCCTCAGGTGTACAGAGGCCGTTGCCGATTGCAGACGGTTCAAGGATCCCGTAATCGTTGACTGGAGACTTTCTCATGCGAACGCAAAAATGCATTTCAGCTGCGGCTTGCGTCCTTTTCTTGGCAGCCGTGACGCACGACCGTACCCGTGATTTGGTTGAGCCTCACGGAGCGTCCTCGCCGGCGGCCGAGGATACGGCACCGCCAAACATCATCGTCATACTAGCCGACGACCTCGGCTACGGAGACCTTGGCGTCTACGGTCAAAAGAAGAGCCGAACACCACGGCTGGATCAAATGGCGGCTGAGGGAACGCGCTTTACGAACTTCTATGCTGGACATACAGTGTGCGCCCCGTCTCGGGTCGCACTCCTGACGGGGACCAACATGGCGCATTCGCATACGCGCTCGAATCGAGGACCGGGACTGACCGAGAAGGACATCGTGGTCTCCGAAGTGCTCAAACAGGCCGACTATGCGACCGGTGTCTTTGGCAAATGGGGCTTCGGATCACCCGAACAAGACGCGCCCAATCACCAGGGCTTCGATGAATTCCTCGGCTATCTGGGGCACGTCCACGCGCATTCGTATTACACCGACCATCTCTTTGCGATACGAAACGGACAAACCGAGAGGGTCGAAATCGACACGACGCAGTACACGCACGACCTGTTTACAGAAGCCGCCTTGGGATTCATTGACAGGCACAGGAAGCAGCCGTTTTTTCTATTCCTCCCATTCGCCCTCGTGCACGCGGAGCTTCTTCTGCCGGACGACGCAATGGATTCCTATCTAAATGATGACGGCAAGAGCCTTCTCATGCCGGACATGCCGTTTCCATGTTGCGGCGTAATCGGGACATATCGTGGTCAGAAACAGCCTCATGCCGCCTTCGCCGGCATGGTGTCAACGCTGGACCGCGACGTAGGACGCATCCTCGATCGGCTTGCCGAATTGGGGCTCGACGACAATACGCTGGTGCTCTTTACCAGCGATAACGGCCCGCACGTTGAGGGCGGTGCAGATCCAGGGTACTTCGAGAGCAATGGCCCGCTTCGTGGTCTGAAACGTGATCTGTACGAAGGCGGTATTCGTGTTCCGATGATTGCTTGGGGCCCGGGCATCGTACCACCTGGAAGAGTGAACGACCATGCATGGATTTCGTCGGACTTTTTGGAGACATTCGCCGAAATCGCCGGCGTGCCTGCTCCCGAAACCCACGGCCTCTCGATGGCGAATTTGCTCCGTGGCTCAGGGCCGATCCCCAATCACCACTATTTGTATTGGGAATTCGACAATAACTGGGGCGGACACTTTGTACAGGCCATTCGACAGGACAACTGGAAACTGTTACGTTTTCGTGAGCCAAATCGGTCGTGGGTCGAATTATACGACCTAAGCCGCGACGTCGGAGAGTACAACGACATGTCCTCTCGATACCCGGAGATCGTAACCCAACTGGAAGAATTAATCGACGACGTCCGATTGGAGCTACAGGAGGACTTGCTTCGCTAGGAGCAGGAATACTCGGGACTACCGCAGCCTGGCGGTGTGCTTGTGGGTTCTGCACAGAGGATCTAACTCGTGCTTGCCCGAAAAATTACGTGAAGTCTATAAGGGTACGGAACAAGGTGCTGGACGGCGTGTTATAGTCTCCTGTAAGTGACTTGTTTACACGCTGTTATAGATCCAGAGGACGAGGATGCATTACAGGGTTTGCAAACCCGCTGTTTCTCCGAATGTCTGGCGATTTCCCGACCGTTTAGGCGTTTATAGCGGCATCTGGCGCCTTTTGCCCCCACATTCAGGCGCTGCCATGCGCGTAGTAGAAGATACGCAGTTTAAGCTTGGCCA
>JAAXGO010000170.1 GCA_012267425.1 Rhodothermales bacterium | reverse complement strand
GAAAGATATAGTTGGGCGTTTTCGGCGCGTGCATTCCGAGCCCAACCGACAGCAGCGTCAAAAGCAGTAGCGGCACCGTAGGCTTCATCGAGCCAATTTTTTTCCGGTTGAGGCGGAAGGGAACGCGGGCGGTGACAGTGAACGCACACTGTAGACGCCACCTGGTTCATCTGTACGACTACGCTGGCGCCTCCTCAACGCGATCGGTGAATAGGAAGTAGAATGCGATCGCAAACAGTAACGTCGCGCCAGCAAACAGACTCCAGAAAAGCCGCCACTCGGGTAGATCCAACTCGCCGTTCGTGCCATAGGCGTTGACGAAAAGTCCGGAAACCTGCGTTCCAAGGAAAAAGCCGACGCCCTGTGTGAGAAGTACGAGAAGTCCCTGTACTTGCCCTCTAATGGCCGGCGAAGTCTTCTTGTCAATGTAAATCTGACCAGTGACGAAGAAGAAGTCGTAGCAGATGCCGTGGATGAGGATACCGATCATGATGAGCCAAAACGTCCCCGTGAGTGCTGCGCTGGCAAACAGGGTAAATCGTGCCACCCATGCAAGCATGCCCATGAGCAGCATCCACTTAACACCGAATCGAGCAAAAAAGAACGGGATGAGGAGCATAAAGACGATCTCGCTCCACTGCCCAAACGACATTTCCGCACTCGGATTAGCAAAATGTGAGAGCTCGAGTTTGGTATGCAAGTCCTCGAAGAAGAGCGGTGCATACGGGAAATACGTCCCAAAGGCAATGAAAATGAGCATGGCCGCTGCTAGGAAGACCACAAAGGACCTGCTCTTCAATTCCCGGAATGCATCGATACCTAGGATCTGTTTCCACGACGTCTTCATACCCGCCGACGGAGGCGGAGTAAGCGGCAGCGTGAAGCTGTAGAGGCCGAGGAACAAGGCGGCGGCGCCACCGATGTACAGCGGCGTCGCAGTAGCGTCCGCCTGTAGTATCGCCCCCATGAACAGTCCGATTGCGGCCCATCCCAGCGTTCCGAACACGCGGACGACAGGAAATTCCTTTTCCTGATTCGTCATGTGGTGGAATGCCAGCGACGCGGTCAATCCAAGCGTCGGGAAATAGCACAGTGCATGAAGAAATAGCAGCGGAAGAAACAGCCCAGTCCCGGCATAACTCGGCATTGCACACATGGCGACGCCCGCAATGAGGTTCAGCACCCCAAGCACTTTTTCCGAATCGAAGAACCGGTCTGCAACCATGCCCAGGAAAAACGGGGCGATGATGGCACTAATGGGACCTAGAGCGTATGCCGTCGAAATCGCACCGCCCATATCGAGCGTCTGCATGTAGTTACCCAACGTGGGCGCCCATGCACCCCAGATGAGGTATTGGACGAACATCATGAGACTCAGACGAGCCGTCATAACTACGTTCATGATCTTGGTGTGTTGGTGAGAGGTTGCCGGTTGTAGCAGACTCAAATAGGCGAATTCAGTGTGATTGACGGGTGTATCCGTTCAGGCCGGCAATCAGCATCGCTTTACATTGGGCACCCGATTATTCCATACATGGAAGGGCGAAATTAGCCGTCCGTAGCTGGGAGGCTAACGAATATTTCAGGGCGGCCGAAAGCGGATTGACCAACATCGAGCGCCGGTCAAATATCGAGAGACTGGGATCGAACCGCAAGAAGCCGGTTACCGAAGGGCTACGCCAGCTACAAGAGAACCCCCTCGCAGAGTGGCTATCTGTGAGGGGGTTCTCGACCATTCGACGCTGCCTACGGACAGCAATGCGTCACATGCCCAAATCACGCACGACGTCAGCGAGCAGTTGCACTTTCTTGGCGCCGGCGTCAAGTGAGGTGGCTAATTCGGTCAGTGCGGACGACCTGTCAGCTCCTTCTGCCGCTTCTGCAGCGTCAAGCGCCTGCCTCACGGCGGCGATCTCGTCGGTGAGCAGGTCCCCAGACCGCTCCAACTGATCAACGTACGCGCGGGCAAGCGAAAATGTGGCCGGCCAGTGGAAGGTCGGCTGCCCCTGGGCGTTCAAATGGTCCAGCACGACAGAATTCGCTGCGGCAATCTCGTTCTCGGTGAGGTAATCGCTCGGTGTGAGTTCGAATACATCGAGACCGCGGGCTATTTCGGAGCTGTATATGGCACCGTTGTACCAGTAGACAGACCAGCTGCCAGCCATTCGCATATTCTCCGCGCTGACGGGACCGCGATCGTGGTAGGCGATTTCGAACGGATTTTCAGGATCGGTCCAGTCGGAAATCGAAATGCCACCCTGATACCAGGCCTGTACGAAGATGTCCCGTCCGGGTATCGGAATCAGCGAGCCGTTGTGGGCGACGCAGTTTTCTTGGGAAGATTGAGCAGCCGGAAGCTTGTAGTAACTCTTGAACTGCATCTTCTTGTCTTCGAGCGTGAAGATGGCATTTGCACCCCACTCCATCGGATCGTTTTTCCGGCATTTGGGACCGCCACCGCCGCCCCATTCGTCCGTAAACAAGATTTGGGAACCGTCATTATTGAAAGTAGCCGAGTGCCAGTATGAAAAATTAGAATCCGCCACGGCGTCGATTCGCTTCGGATTGACAGGGTCTTCGATGTCAAGTAGCAGCCCGTAGCCTTCACAGGCGCCACCGGCGAGACCGATTTCCGGATACAGCGTGATGTCGTGACACTGCGTAGGACCGGGACGTGGGCCGTCTTCCTCCCCCTCGTCTTCCTCGTTGGATAGGCCGAATCGCTCGACCAGCATGATGGAAATGCTTTCACGAAGCTTCGAACTGTCGGCGGCAGTCGGCGGACCCTCTCCTTCGCGCGCTTCGACCATCTGATTCAGCATCTGCCTGACCAAGCCGTCAGGAACGATCCACGTCTGACCGAAAATATCTGCGACAAAAGCACCCGCGGCAATTGCCGCCTCACGTTCTTCGATGTCGGCGACCGACGGACCGTGTCGCGGCGGCTCGACGAGATCCTCGAAAATTCGAGGAGAGCTTACAATTTGTGCCTGTGTCGGGTCGGCGAGAGGAACCTTGATGACTTCGATGCGGAAAAGTGCGGTGTTGGGATCCTCATCGGGAGACAAGCCGCTGCAGCCCGGAACCTCCTCGGCAGGTCGCACTGGTGCCGACCCCGATACGTAGACATAGACGTTTTCGTCGTCGTCCGGGTCTTTAAGGACGGAGTGGGTATGCGACCCGCGACACGTCTGGACATTTGCTACGTAGTTAGGATTGTGGATGTCGGTGATGTCGAATATGCGAATACCGCGCAGCCGCTCGTGGCTGACCCGCTCCCGGATGGGCTCCGTGCCGCAGTCCAGGCGTCCGCCCATTCCTTCGCCCGAGACGAAGAGCAGGTTTTCGTAAACAGATACGTCACTCTGCGAGGCGGGGCACACGTACTCGACACTGATCTGCGGATCGGCTGGATCGGTGATGTCCCAGATCTGAATGCCGTTGTAGTTGCCTTGAATCGCGTAATTGTCAATAAAGGCAAGGTCAGAATTCGTGCTGCCGACGAACGCTTCCGGTGGCGGCACGGATTTTAGCTTACGAAGGTTCCAGATGGCTTCCTCGGCATCGAACAAGCCTGCTCCAAGCCCAATGCGCGGATCGGCATCTACCTCGTCGGCGTCCTGTGCAGCAGCAGGCTCCCAGCACGTGAACGCTATCAAAGCAGTCGCTAGAGCTAGGGTGATGGGTCGTATTGGGTCATTCATGTCATTAGATCGTGTGGTGAGGAAACAGGAAGTACGGCCTATTCTGCGCTGTTGAGGGCATCAAGCATCAGCTCCATCCGCGCGATTTCGGTTACCTGGTCCACGTGAATGTCGGAGGCCAGCTTGAAGGCGGCCTCATCTTGCCCAGCGCCATCAACATCGAAGAGGTCATTGACCATCGTAACCGCTCCCAAGTGGTGTTGAATCATGTATCTGAGGAAGAGACGATCGAAGGTGCCGCCTCGGGCTTCCTCCAGTTCGCGTATCTGATCGTCGGTCAGCATGCCAGGCATGTGCATAGCATGATGCCCCCCACCGTGGATCATCAGCTGCGTTCCGTCGATGTGAACTTCCGGGACCGTCTCCCCGCGATCCCTAAGCCACTGCTGCATAAAGACGATTTCGTCCTTCTGTGCGTTGATGATCCGGGCCGCGAGCGTCCTTATTTCCGGATTAGCTCCATTCGTCGGAGCCAGGGCGGACATGACGAGAGCCTGAGCATGGTGACTGATCATGCCGGTCATGAAATCGACGTCGGCTTGGATATACCGCGTCCGCGCTTCCTCGATCCGTTCCCAGAAGAGTTTCTCCAGAAACTCGTGCCTGGCTGTGTCCTGCGCAAGACTTACAGTTGTCCGGCATCCGAGCACGCAGCATACGACTACCACGGCTCTACCTAAGGCTGCGCCTAGATTCATGAATCCTGAGCATTGCCGCACTTGGACGCCCATGGCATCGCCGATACCGCGAATACCACCGGAAATGCAGTTACTCTTCTTACGGAGGCACTGTTTCAAACGTTGCGTTTAGAAGAAACTTCGTCTTGCGGCGTCACCAGATCTCAGGCAGGCGACATCGAACGGCACTGGTGTAGCATGGTCATGTTCCGGTGCGCTGTGGAAAGGCGCACCGGAAACCTCCAACTATTCCTGGGACACCCTTCAGAATCACGCGGAGCCGGCAGGAGAATACTGCGGCTGCGCCCGCGAGCCGGCGTCTAAAGGGGGTGGTGCCCACTGTTCGACGGGACAACTCTAATTTCGTTGTGTCATACCATAATATGCACTGATTAAGAGCCAGCTCTCCATCATTATCAGGGAGGTTCCAGACGGATGTATCCCACGCAGACGGCACGGCTGCGCGCAGAGTGTACGGCCTAGACTGATTACGCATCAGACCACAGGCCATGCAGCACACCGTATCCCATAGCAGGCTGACATCTGCAGGCCCACGCACATGCAGCTTCATCAGCACAGCAGGAGCCCGAAGCCTGTAAGGGGGCACTTCGTTCTGTGTGGTTATGGACAAGACGCATCAAAAGGACACACCGGCATAACGCTCCCGGAACTAGTCAATGTAAGGGCTCTCTTT
>JAAXGO010000169.1 GCA_012267425.1 Rhodothermales bacterium | reverse complement strand
AGGTCAACGAGCGCCTGGTCGGGGACGTGATCGAACGCAGCGTCTTGCGTCGCCTGACGCTGGACGTGGACGGTTCGGTGGTATCGACGGGGCTCAAGGTCGAAGGGGCGCGGCGGGGCTTCAACCCGCATCGCCGCAAGGTGCCGAGCTATTACCCGATCACGGCGTACTAAGCGAACACGGGCCAGGTGCTGCGGGTCGGCAACCGGGCGGGCAACGTGCACGACGGCAAGGCTTCGGTGAGCTTCCTGGACGAGCTGTTCGATCAGCTCGACGCCACGCTCGAGCGGCGGCCGGTGCTGGAAATGCGCATGGATGGGGCGTTTTTCCGCGAGGACGTGATCGACGTGCTGGAGGCCGAGGGCGTGCAGTACGCGATCAAGGCGCCGTTTTGGCGGTGGCTGGGCCTGAAGGAACGGATTGCCGAGTGCCGGTACTGGGGGCGAGTGGACGCGACCGTGGAATGCTTCGAGCAGTGGCTGCCCGTGCCGGCCTGGTCGCGCCGGATGCGGGTCGTGGTCTATCGCAAGCGCGTCCATCACCGGACCGCGAAGAACTACCAATTGGATCTGTTCGATCCCGACGACGGCTACTTCGAGTACTCGGCCATCGTCACCAACAAGGAGGTGACCGGACGGACGCTATGGTTCTTCATGTGCGGTCGCGGCACCCACGAGAAGGTCTACGGGGAACTCAAGGGCGGGTTCGCGTTCGATTGCGTGCCGACCCAGCGCTACGAGGCCAACAGCGCCTGGCAGGTGTTCAGCGTCATCGCGTTCAACCTGATGCGGGCCTTGCAGGCCGGCACCGCTGAGCGACGATCGATGAATCGGAAACGACGAACGATCCGGCCGTTCCGGACGATACAGACCCTGCAGTATCGATTTATCAATCGCGCCGGTCTGCTGATCCAGCCGAATGGCCGCCAAATACTCGATGTGGGTAACAATCCGCGGGTTCGGGAGCGATTCCAGGCCATCGAAAACGCCCTCGCAGCCTGAGATTTTTGCAACATCAAGTTTAGTTGTGGACCTGATCGGCATCAGGCATCATTTGGTTCCTCATCCGTCCGAGATCGATTGAGTGTTTCAGTCCACAAGGAGTGCGAGCGGGTCCGCCGCATGCGAGGTCACATGGGCACCATGTGCCGACCGAGTTCTCTCTCCTACGCAAGAAGACCCGACGTGAATATCGTTACTCAGAGTGCTGGAAACGTTCACAGAATCCTGCTCGTACAGGCAGTGGACTACGATGTACGGACATTGACCGGATTCGCACCTCTGTGCACCCCTTTGTCCATCGCGACTATCGCCGCGCTGACGCCCGAGGAGTACGAGGTGCATATGTGGGATGAGAATCTGGACGGGCTGATCGACGATTCCACGATTCTGCCGAGTTCGCACTACGACATCCTCGGCATCTCGACATTGTTCGAACATGTGGGGCATCGAGTGCCAATCCTGGCCGACTTGTTCCGAAGTCGTGGGACTTACGTGTGCGCGGGCGGTCCAGGCATTTCAAACCAGCTGACATTTCTCAGCGCTCACGTGGATAGCATCTTCTTGAACGAAGCTGAGCATACTTGGCCGAAATTCCTTGAGGATTGGTCACGGGGAGAACCTGAGAAGAAATACGTACAGATCGCGAAGCCAGATCTCGCACTCAGCCCACGTCCGAGGTGGGACTCCATGAAGGATCGAATAGCCGATTACCGCGCCGGCGGCGTTCAGACAACTCGAGGATGTCCGTTCGACTGCGAGTTTTGTGATGTGATCTACCTTTACGGCCGAGCGCAGCGCCACAAACCGATTGAGAACGTACTTGCCGAAGTATCGGAGCTGCAAAAGCTTGGCCTCAAGCGGGTCTTTTTTACAGACGACGAATTCATCGGCGATCCGCGCTATACGCGAGCGCTACTGCACGAGCTGATTCCTCTAAACAACTCCTTTCCGCAACCACTCGCGTTTCATACGCAACTCACGCTGAATCTGGCCCGACACAAGACTCTGTTGGAGGGTCTCGCCGACGCAAACTTCTGGCATGTGCTAATCGGTATCGAGAGCTTCAATGAGGACTCTCTGAAGGAAACCAACAAACTACAAAACTGCCGTCGGGACATCGTAAGCGAATGCCGAAAGATTCTGTCTTACGGCGTCGGCATCAATGGATCGCTCATCGTTGGCTTTGATCATGACGGGCCAGAAGTCTTCGATAACATCCTGCAAGGTGTGCGGGACGCTTGTATACCATTCGCGTCCGTTAGCATCCTGCGTGCAACGTATGGAACGAAGCTATGGACCCGGCTACGAGAGGAGAAAAGGCTCTGGAAGCTACGGTCGGCAGACCAGTTTCCTCAGTCTCTGCAAGTGGACATCCTCCCTGGAGGCCGTCTTAGCCGTACCGAACTCATCGAGGGTCGCATTTATGTTAACAAGGAATTGAGCCGGGTCAGCCATATCTGTGAGCGCCTCAACGGGTGGATCTCGATAGTTGCCCGTCTGCCGCAGATCGATGATTCTGTGCAGTTGAGCCTAGACGCCGCACTGAAGCTCATCGACCAACACGGGGCGCTGTCGCTGCTTCCAGAGGAACTCAGAAAAGTTGAGGAAACTTTGGAACACGGACGCGATCGCGTTCCGATTATGATGGGGAGGCTCGTGGATGCGATCCTCGCGCAACTTTACTGGTATCGGATACGCACCTTTCACACTCAGGAGGAGTTGCAGGCCGTACTCGCTGCGGAGCGGGCTGGGGACCTCGTGCAGGACACCAAAACCGTACTGTTAACGAGCAGTTTCGCGTCTGCGTTCCGTAAGCGGCTGTTTTCCTTGGTATACACGCGGCTCCTGCACCGTCTTCCTGATCCGAAAATGGTCCCGGAGGCGGCGAGTGAGGTGTTTGTCGACTTCGTGGTTCGTCTCGCAGACGAGACGGGCTCAACCGGACAGCACACCTTCTCTGATCCGAGACACGATGAGTTCCTGCGCCTACTATGCGACCGGACAGTCGCCAAAATGACGGGAAGTTCGCTCGAAGATATCGTGCCGGTAGAGGAAGCCGATGACGTGTCGCTACCCGCGTTGAAGCGAACAGGACTTTATGATGCTGTGCTGAAGGACGTGAGAGACCGCTTAACCCAGCTCGCCTGATAAGGGCATGTTGAGGCAGATCAGTGGCACGGATACGCACACAGATGCCATGTTGTCAGATCGCGTTGAGCACGGCGGACATCGCACGGTCTCACTGGTGGTACCGGAATGCGCTCGGGTTCCTACCGGCCGGCACACGCCGCCATCTGGAGGGCCCACAATGGGCCGCGGTGCCCGGGCTTCCCGAAGCATCCTTTGACGTCTGGTGCTTGGTTGGTCGGCAACCGTTTTGCCAGATCGAAATGTTCGAGTTCATGCGTCCCAATCCGAAGCAGTTGCCCGGAAACCACCGACTTTGCGATCTCGGCTATTCCATGTTCTGGATTCACGTACCCTGAGGTGGTCCCGGTTGTTTG
>JAAXGO010000168.1 GCA_012267425.1 Rhodothermales bacterium | reverse complement strand
GCGCGTGTGCTGAAACTCGACAGAATCTGATTCCCGTACCGTTTGAGCACGGACACGCCGACAACGAGGGTCGAGGCCACGTGGCCGGCAAGGAATCCCCCTATCAGGCCCTCCGCACCGGCGCTTATTGGTGGCAGGCCCGTGCCGATCCGCGACGTTACCATCGTCGCTGTGTTTGCGACCTGCCCCGCCGTAATGTGTCGGAACTGCTGTTGCCGAATCAACCAGAGCTCCGCCACCTTGGCCAGGCGCATTGCCACGATCGTAGGAGCCACTAAGATCAGATATGGTGCTACGTCGGGAATACGTGCGAATGCGGCGATCTCCTCGCGCCAGATCAAAAGCCCCATTGCCAGCACGGTGCTGCATCCCAGTACGCTGAGTGCGAGCCATACGACGACGCTGGCGTCGCGGTCTTTCTCCGGCAGCATAATCGCATCTTCGTAGCGAAGGGACGAAAACGTGATGATCGTAGCCAAAAGGCTTACGAAATACCCCATTATTCCGAGCTCGTCGCGCGTGTACAGCCGCGTGATGATCGGCTGGGCAAAGAAGGCGAGGAGCAGAACGACCGATGAGCCTGTAAGCAGAGTAAGGACCGGCCCCCGGAACCCTTCGGTTGCAAACAGGCGGGCCAAGAACGGGCGAACGCGCTTTTTCACCGGCCATGAGGATGTAGACGCATGTCGTAGACTGTCCACTCGCCTACGGAATGCGCCTCGTCAAAAGCGGCAATTTTATGACTTCTAACAACAAAATCGAAGTCAAAGTGCCGGGCGAGGTGTACGACTTCGTTCTGTGACAGTCGCAGAAACGCGGCGTCGAGGCTGTCCATCAGGCCGGGATGTCCGCGTGCGGGCAACGTGATCGGTGCAACCTCCATAAGGCGCTCGAACCACTCCTCGTTGAGGCCGTGTCTGTGCGGGAATGCCTTGAAATTCACCACAATGCCCCGCCGTGCCCCGCTCCTAAATCCCGACCAAGACGGAGGAACAGCAAATACCACGTCGGAAGGCGTCTCGAGACGGGCCCATTCCTCCACGCCTGCTACGGAAGGTTCGCGACTCGCGCTGAAATCCACGAAACCCACTCCCATGCCCGAAGTCCACAAGAGGGTTACGATTAAGAATGACCAGCCCGCAAATCTGAAGGGCGTATCCAAGAATTCGCGTAGCGGCAAGTGCGCCGCTACAGCAGCTGCACAGACTGCCACCGACAGCACCTTCGCAAGAACGGTCATCTTAAAAAGCTGCAACCATGTTACCAGAGGTACGGGTATGATTTCGGTGCATACGAAGGCGACGGAGCAGCACGCAGCGATGGCGACCGACGTGATCTTGAGAAATCGCCGGTGCTCGCCGTCAAGCCGCATTCGTACGAAGACCCAGCCTCCAAGGCCTAGTCCCAAAAGGAGGCCGAATTTGACGAATGCGTCGGGCGGAAACGAGAAAAACAGGTAGTGGTGTGGTGCACGGAATTCGGCCAGGATGTAGAACAGGTTTTCGCTGGCAGGAGCCGCCTGCTGCAGTATCAACGCGAGCAGCACAGGACCCGCGGTGATGCCGTATGCTGCGCCAAAGCGCAGGCTGCTCCGGCCTGGTCCGAGAAGTGTCAGCCCACAGAGTCCGGCAAGCTGCAGCCCCACCAAGGGCTGCAGCCACGTTGCGATGCCGAAGAGAACCGCAGCTGCGACATGTCGTCGTCGTAAGAACACGACGAGTCCCCAGAGACCGAGTGCCCAGGCGGTCATGCTCGGGACGAGCATCGAATGTACGAGGTCGTTGCCGCCGAGCGTCCATTGTGGCGTCAAGACGAGTATCACGACCACCATTGCTGCTGCCGCGATGCGGTCGCGAAAAAGCGTGTACCCAAGAGCCTGCGCGGCGAAGGCGATGCTCAGCCAGCTGGCCACATACACCACAAGCACGGACATGCGAACCGGCATGAGGTGCGAGAGGGCGAAAAGCATCCACACGAATGGATGCCGGATGCCGAATTCCTCGGCCTGCCCCGCCGTGAACCAATCGGTGACAAGAGCAGAGGGGTCCAGGAAGTGGTAGAGGAGTGGCAGGAATTCGTCCTGATCACCGATTGCGAAGCCGTAGTCGAAGCGTACGAGGTACGCCAGCAGGGCAAGAAAGGGTACCCATGCAGTGTCGATGCGGTGCATGGCTCTATGGACGTCCCATGATCCCATCGAGGAGTCTGAGCTCTGGCCGCGTGGTTTTTCGCAGGTGGTAATATGTTGAGAGGTGCCCTCCGAAGCGGCGCTTGAATTCCGCGATTGAGGGTGTATTTGCCCCCGTGAAGTCGAACGGTGCGATGCCTGTTTCCCACAGGCGAGGGAGCGCACGCCCCAGAAGTACGGTCATTGCGGCCCCCGGCTTACTGCCAGCAATCCAATAGTGCGCCACTGCGGAGTCGCAAAGAAATGCTACGCCAGCCTCCGGTTCTGTAGAATTGACACGTCGAGCGATGAATATCCGCACAAGGTTGTGTGCCTGAAGCAAAGAGGCGAGCTTGGTGAGTCGTACGGAATCGGCGGGGAGGGTGCGCCCTTTGCGCGCGTAACTTTTTGCGCACAGCGATACGACCTGCGATGCGCCGTGGGGATCTTCGCTGACAAGGTACTCCGCATCATGTTTTTTGAACGTACGTCGGGTGCCTTCCGACATCTGCGCTGTTGCCGGGTTGAGCCGGTACGTGTAGAGTGGTTCGACGCGCCATCCACGCCAGGACGCCGGTCGGACGTCCTTGAGGTCGGCCATGAGGCTGTGGCGGTGGTACGACTGCTCGAGTGCGGCGAGAAGATGGTCAAGGGCTGAATTCCGAGCGTGGACTGCGGTCTCCGGCAATTCCGTGCGCAAGAGCAGCGCAGAGTACTGCGTAAACGGTGCCATGCACGCCACGCGCCACGGTCCTCGGCGATGCCAAGTGATTAGGGCACCGGCTTCGTCCGCTTCGCTGCTGACAACGAAATGCATCCTGAGGCGGAGGCCGTGGGCGCGTGCGGCGAGCTCGGTGTAGGCGAGCGTAGAGTACGGGGAGCGCTGCGGGGACGTCTCCCATAGCGCGTGCCACCGCGCGCGTGCGCGAGGATCGTCAGGGGACTCGATGCTCGATTCGAGGATCAACGCATCAGAGTATGTACTGGCTCAGATCCCTGTTGGATGCGATGTTGCGCAGCTTGTCGGCCACCATTCTGGCGTCAATGACGAGCCGCGACGGCTTGCTGCCATCCGCCTCAAAGAGGATGTCTTCCAGAAGGGTCGTCATGATCGTGTGCAAACGGCGCGCGCCGATGTTTTCCACGTCGTCGTTGACCTCGGCGGCCGTGTGGGCGATTGCTCGCACCGCGTTGTCGGTGAATCGGATCGTGACGCTCTCAGCTGCAAGGAGGGCCTCGTACTGCTTGAGAAGGGCGTTGCGGGGCTGCGTCAGAATCTTGTAGAAATCCTCTTCGGTAAGGCTTTGCAGCTCCACACGAATCGGAAAACGCCCCTGCATTTCCGGGATGAGATTGCTTGGCTTCGCGACGTGGAAAGCCCCGCTCGCAATGAACAGGATGTGGTCGGTACGGACCATTCCGTGTTTGGTGGTGACGTTGGATCCCTCGACGATGGGAAGTAAGTCGCGCTGAACGCCTTCCCGTGAGACGTCAGGGCCCCCGCGGCGGGATGTCGTGCGGCTCGCTACCTTGTCGATTTCGTCGATAAATACAATGCCGGACTGTTGTACACGCTCAAGGGCTTCTCGCGTGACCTTGTCCATGTCGACCAGTTTGTACGCTTCTTCCTCGGTAAGCAGTTCGCGTGCCTCTCTGACGTGGACGCGACGCTTCTTGCTTTGGTGCGGACCCTTGTTGCCAAAGAGCTCCCGGAGGTTCATGCCCATCTCTTCCAGTCCCATCGGTCCGAACACCTTTAGCATCGGCGTTTGGTCGGCGGCCACGTCGATGTCGATTTCCCTCTCGTCGAAGTCTCCTCTGACCAACTTGGTCCGCATCTTTTGCCGTGTCCGCTCGCGCTGCGCTTCTATTTCCTGGTTGTGTCCGGGTGATTTGTCACCAGACGCAACGAGGTTTGCACTTTGTACGGCTGAGTTGGCGGCATCATCAGCTGCCCAACGGCTTAAAGCACGTGTATTGTCAGTAGTCCGGGCGTTCGTAGCGGTCCCCTTCGGCAACAGGATGTCAAGTATCCGGTCCTCGGCCCGTAATTGGGCTCTCTCCCGGACACGCACGCGGTGCTCTTCCTGCACCATGTTGATGGCGATGTCCGCCAGATCGCGGATCATGCTGTCTACGTCCCGCCCGACGTAGCCGACCTCGGTAAACTTGGTGGCTTCGACCTTGATGAACGGCGCATTTGCCAGGCGCGCCAGCCGCCGCGCGATTTCTGTCTTTCCCACGCCCGTCGGTCCGATCATGATGATGTTGCTGGGCATGATCTCGTCGCGTATCTCCTCCGGCGCATTGCGCCGTCGCCACCGGTTACGGAGCGCGATGGCCACGGTACGCTTGGCCGCGTTCTGACCGACGATGTAGTCGTCCAGTTTTGCGACGATTTCGCAGGGCGTGAGTTCAGCCGTCATGACCGTGCATTTCGTTGACGCCGGCGAGTCTAGTACGAATCGTCGCCGTCTCGATCGGTGCCGGAATACGCATCGGGCTGCTCTGTATACTCCTCGTCGTACTCTTCGTCGAAGCCCTCATTGTCGTACTCTTCCTCGTAGGTCTCGGAGCTGGTTTCGTACGATTCGTCGAATTGTGAGTCTTCGGGGTAGTGAGGTGCGTGGTCGGCTTGCTTCTGGATCGTCTCAACGTCCGGGTGCTCAGGATCGATGAGCAGGACGGTGTAATCATGCGGAAAGCCTCTGCGCTTTTCCAGCCACACAGCTCCAGCACTCTCGAGCTCGCTGATAAGCGATTTCGGGTCATGGCGACTGTCGTCGAGCAATTCGGATAGTTTTCTCAGCAGCGGTGTGAGGTAAATCTCCTCGTACTGCCCAAAGTGCTCGTCGATGATTTCGAGCGCGTGGCGGGCTCCCTGAATCTCGATGTCGCGGTATTCCACGGCAATCCTGCTTCTCCGCTCCCGGGCCGCGGACACGTCCTGCGTCACGTTTCGCTGTGGCGGAGCCGGACTTGAGAGCTGGCGGCGGAACGAATCACCCAGAAAATCGGAAGCGGTGAGAAACACTCCCTCCTCGGCTCGCCGTGACGATGACGAGGGTGACGTGAAGGACGCGATGATCGGCTGCATGCCGCGGCGCAGGCAGTGCTGCACGAGCGGGAGATAGAGCCGGTCACCGGACACTATGACGATTGATTCCACGTCACGCCGATTAAACAGCGTTTCTACAGCATCCACGCAGAGCTGGATTTCCGCCGCGTTGCGTTGCATCGAGCCTGGTACAAATCGGGGTTCGATGCCGTGGAGGTACAGTCCCTGCTGAATGTGCTGGCCGTTCTTATGCATCCCCGAGAAGTCGGCATAGGCCGCTATCTGTGTGACGGTCATGTGCCTTTCGTCGGACAGAAACTGTTTCAGATTCCGGACAAGTTCGTGTATGATTTCGTCGGGGTTTGATCGGGCTGCGGAATAGCCGTATAGATACGTGTACAAGTTGTCGTAGTCCACAAAGACGGCTGCGAGCCCATTGGTGCCATGATGAGGACTGGACTCCGGGGAGAAACGCATTGGACTAGAAGGGTTCGTGAAAGACTCGAGTGAAGTGTCGGGATGCGGATCACGCCTGCGCGTCGATCTCCAGAACGGTCGTTTCGTGATTGGTATAGATGCAAATATCGGCAGCGATGCGAAGGGCCTCCTCGACGATGAATCGGGCTGTTCGCTCTTCGCGGCTCACTACGAGGGCTCTGGCGGCGGCCAGGGCGTACGGAGCTCCCGAGCCGATGGCGACGATGTCGTCATCGGGTTCGATGACGTCACCGCTGCCACTGATAAGAAGCAGCCTGTCAGGGGCTCCCACGGCCAAGAGAGCCTCCAGACGCCGCAGGTAACGGTCCGTTCGCCAATCCTTCGCGAGTTCGACGGCGGCTCTTGTCACGTTTCCGGAATACTGTTGGAGTTTGTCCTCGAAAGCCTCGAAGAGCGTGAATGCGTCGGCCGTTGTACCCGCGAAACCGGCAAGAATCCTACCATCGAACAGCGTGCGCACTTTCTTCGCTTTGTGTTTCATAACCGTGCTTCCCATCGTTGCCTGTCCGTCGGACCCCAACGCAACTTTTCCCGCCAGCCGTACGCCGAGAACGGTCGTAGATATAATGGGGGGCCACGATACGTCGTGCATCAATGCCATTCATTCCAGAACGAACGAAACAACTATCTGCCGAATTCTGCAGCAAAGGACAGTAACGATCCAAACAATACTTGATGTTTCTCGGGAGGTTCCGCCGTCAGTGCCAGGTGGCAACACGGGTGACCACGCGGTCCTGCGCACGACGGATAACGCTTTGTTTCACCGTATAATTATTGCACATGAGAACAAATACGAGTGACGCGCCGCTCTGTGAAGTCACATACCCTGCAAGTGAGCTTATGTTGCCGAGTGAGCCCGTCTTTGCGCGGACTTCAGGACCGTTCACAAACCGCCAGGCCAGCGTCCCGGTCTGACCGCCGACGGCCAGTGACCCTATGAAGGCCTCGCGGACCGCAGCCTCTTCGTGGGAGGCCATGTACTGAAGGAGCGCTGCCGTCATGCTGGGGGTAACGAGATTCTTCCTGGACAGCCCGGAACCGTCAACCAGCTGTAACCTGCTCGTATCTACACCCGCTGCGAGATAGGTTGCTTGTGCCACCTGGAGACCGGCTTCCGCGGACCCCGTCTCTCTATTGCCAGAATTCTGCAACGGCATTTCCACGCCGAGCGTGCGGAGCAGGAGTTCGGCGTACAGGTTCTGACTTTCCGTATTGACGGTTTCGGCAATAACCGAAAGGGGAGGAGACTGGTAGGACGCGATACGTCGGTAGCGTGGGTTCGAGTACTGTGGGCGGATAGACAGTTCGTCGACGTCGACGGCTCGCCCGTCAACTGCGATTCCCTCCCTCTGCAACGTCTGCCGGAGCACATGCACGAAATACCCTGTCGGATTGTGAACGCTCAGAGACTCATGGTCCGTTCGTCCCTGTGGTACCTCGCTTGTAAGTTCGATGATATTGGTGCCGCGTCGTCGCTTGTAGCCTTCTTTAAGCCGTGTGCCCAATTGCGTCGTGATCGTCCGGTTAACAATCAGGACGTAGTCGGTACGGTCTGGCTCCCAGGACACGTTTCCGGGTTCGGACGTCCGGCGCGCGGTGATCGTTACGTCGATGACGTTGTCGTTGAAGGGTAAACCGTTTATCGCGGCGGCATACGCGAATTGTTCGTCGTCCCAACTCCACGCTTCACCGTAGGGTACATCGTCGAAAACGTCGTCGTCGCCAATCACGTCGCCTCGAATCACTCTGACGCCTGCCCGTCTAAGCGAGTCGGCCCATGCTCGGAAGACATGCGTCGGGTCGCCATTCGAATACCGTGCGCCTATCGAGGGATCCCCGGAACCGCGAACGATCAGATTGCCCTGCAACTCACCATGAACGACGTTGCCGTCAATGTATACGTTGGTCACCCATCGGTAGTCCGGTCCCAAGAGATCCAATGCAGCGGCGGTCGTAAAGAGCTTGGTATTCGAGGCCGGGACAAAGCTGCGACCGCCGTTGCGGTTATAGAGCACGTCGCCGGATTCCACATCCACAACGACGGCGCCCCACCAGGCATTCTCCATCGGCGAGGCGTCTAAGATCGGGTCCAACGCCGTCTTGAGAGGCCCGATGGACTGCGCAAATGTGCCCGTATGCACAAGGAAGAGACCTGCGAGTGCCAATGGCGGCCCAAGTCGGAACCTCATGTCTCTACTCACCAGTGTCGGCTTCCAATTCAATCCGTTCAGCATCTGCAGTGCGCAGGAGTACGAACGCGTGCTGTGTCGTACTCAGCGGCGTGGCGGGTTCGACCAGAATATCGAGGAAATTCTCGCCCGGACGCTGGTTGATTTCGGCGATTGTGCCGATCGCATAGCCAGGCGGGAAAACAATGCTGGCTTTGCCAGTCACCACAAGCTGTCCGATTTCCACGGCTTCCGTCTTGACCACGTTTTCGAGCAGCAGCCGGTCTGCCCGCCTGGCGGGCCAGCTGACGATACCAACTGCCTGCAGGGGCAGAATCTCGGCGGAGACATTAAAGTTCGTGCTCATAAATGGCATGACACGGCAGTAGTGGTCGCTAGCCAGAATGACGCGACCAATGATTCCGTGCGTGCTTACGACCGGCATGTCAACCTCTACGCCGTTTGCGCGGCCCACGTCCAGTGTTAGGTAGTTTGACTGACCGAAAATATGCTTGCCGACGATGCGTGCAGTGACTGTACGAAGGGGTGCGTCGCTGCGGAATTCCAGCGCATCGGTCAACTGCCGGATCTGCAGATCTGCTCCCCGGAGACGCGCAAGGCGGCTGGAGAGCTCGATGTTGTCCCGGCGCAGGGCCTCGTTTTCGCGGATTGCACCCATGAACCGTCCAGTCCATGCCATGCGGGCCTCCACACGCCCCGTGACGTTAAGCGCCACTAAGCGCATGCCGCGGAGCATGGGATCGTTTTCAGTCACCATCACGATGATGGAGACCACGAGGAGCCCGTACAGTATCACCCAGTCACGAAAACGACTCCACAGGCGATTGTCCGTGGCCATTGTTACCAACGTCGTTACATCAATACGTTTCTGTACCGACCGACATCGTCGAGAACCTTTCCGGTCCCGCGCACCACGGCGGTCAGCGGGTCTTCCGCCACGTGGACAGGCATGTCGACGAGAGTTTGGATGGCTGTGTCCATCCCGGTTAGCAGGGCCCCGCCGCCGGTCAGCATGATGCCGCGCTCCAACACATCTGCGCCTAGTTCGGGCGGAGTGGATTCAAGGCACCGGGCGACTGCGGATTTAATCTGACTGATCTCGGTCTCTATCGCTTCCCGCACGTCCTCGGACGAGATCGTCCGAACCTTTGGAAACTGGCTTACAAGGTCACGACCCTTCACGTCCATTTCCATCTCGGAATTCTGCTTGACGGCACTACCTATCACCCGCTTTATTCGCTCCGCCGTTCGGAGCCCGATCAAAAGATTGTGGTACTTCCTGAAGTAATGAAGGATGGCGCTATCCATCGCGTGGCCGCCGACTTTTATCGACTGGTCAACCACGATGCCCGACAGGGCGATGACGGCTATTTCGGTCGTGCCGCCACCGATATCGATAACCATGTTGCCAACCGGTTCGTGCACGTTGAGACCGATGCCGATGGCAGCTGCCATTGGTTCGGCGATCAGGTGGACCGTCTTGGCTCCCGCATGCTCGGCGCTGTCGCGGACCGCGCGCTTTTCGACCTCCGTAATGCCGCTTGGAATACAGACGACCATTCGCCCGATCGATGTGAACCAGCCCTTCTGGACTGTTTGGAGGAGCCCCCGAATAAGATGCTCCGCACGCTCGAAGTCGGCGATTACGCCGTCTTTCATCGGCTGAATCGTCTCGATATCCGGGTGCGTGCGCTCTTGCATTTGGAGCGCTTCGCTACCGATGGCGATCGGGTTTCCGGACTTGCGGTCGCAGGCAACGATGCTCGGTTCGTTGAGTGCAATCCCCTGGTTTTTCAGGTAAACGAGCGTATTAGCCGTGCCGAGGTCTATTGCTATGTCTGATCTGACGCGAAAAAAATTCATTCGACGTGCTAGGCAGTGTGGGCCGCTACGGGGCAAGAGGGAATTCTCGGGGACGGCAAACGGCCAATGGACGATACGCTGGACCGGTCAAAGATACCAGAAAATCGTCAATGCCGAAAATGCCGGCGTCCTGTGAACACCATTGCCATGTGGCAGTCGTCGGCCGCCTTGATCACTTCGTTATCGCGGATTGAACCGCCAGGCTGTATCGCCGCACGTGCACCGCAGTCGGCTGCTGCTAACAGTCCGTCCGCGAACGGGAAGAACGCATCCGACGCGATGACGGAACCGGCAAAATTCAGCTCCGACGATTCTCCTTTTCGAACAGCGAGTTCGGATGCGTCAATTCGGCTCATTTGGCCCGCCCCGACGCCCAATGTCGCGCCGTCTTTCGCGTAGACGATGGCATTGCTCTTGACATGTTTGACGACTCGCCACGCGAACTCGAGATCGTGCATTTCCCCATCAGTCGGCTGCCGTGCGGTAACCACTCGAAAGTCCTCCTTGGACGGCGTATCCCAGTCTTGGATCAATAATCCGCCAGGGATGGAGCGCACATCAAACGCTTGTGCCCTATCTGTCGGGTGGAGCCGCCGGACAATGCGGCGGTTCTTTTTTCGTTTGAGGAAATCGATCACGCCGTTGTCGAACTCTGGAGCGATCACCATTTCCGTAAATATCCTGTCAATGGCTTCCGCAGTTGAAAGGGACAATGCGGAATTGACGACGACGATGCCGCCGAATGGTGACTTGCGATCGGTGGCGAGTGCGCGCAAGTAGGCCATTTCCTGCGACTTAGCCACGGCCACTCCGCAGGGATTCGTGTGTTTCAGGATGGCAACCGCGGGTTTGCTTGCCGGAAACTCGTCGATGAGCGCAAGTGCTGCACCAAGATCGATGAGGTTGTTGAACGATAAGACTTTGCCGTGGAGCTTCTCAAAATGTGTCTCCGGGCTGCCGTATGCAGCTGCCCGCTGGTGTGGATTCTCCCCGTAGCGCAAGACGAGCACCCTGGGCAGGTGCACCGCGAACGTCTTTGGCGGCGCTTCCACGACCGGTGCCAAGTAGTCGGCGACGGCCCGATCGTAGGCCGCCGTACAGTTGAAGGCCAGACAAGCAAGGTGCCGTCTTGTAGATAGAGATAAGTGGAAGTTGTTGGCAACCAATTCTCGCCGAATGGTGTCGTAGGTGTCGGGCGAGCTCACCACGGCGACGTACGCGTGGTTCTTGGCCGCCGCACGCACCATGGCGGGCCCGCCGATGTCGATGTTCTCCGCAGCTTCGGCGTCCGTCACGTCGGGGCGTCTAACCGTGTCCTCGAATGGATAGAGATTGACGACCACGAGGTCGAACGGGACGATCGACTCCGCCTCGAGGTCAGCCTCATCGTCTGCATATCCGCGTCGTGCGAGAAGCCCTCCGTGGATACGCGGATGGAGGGTCTTGACCCGACCGCCGAGGATTTCGGGTGATCCAGTCACCTCGGAAATGTGCTCGACCGCAAGGCCTGCAGCGCGGAGAACGCGTGCCGTTCCACCCGACGAAACAATAGAGACGCCGGCGGCAGTCAGGTCCCGGGCAAGTTCGACGAGTCCCGTCTTGTCGTACACCGACAACAGAGCCCGCCGGATGCGGATCAAATCGGGCGGGGACGGCAGATGCTCTGCCTCTATCATGGGGGGTCCTACAGGCTTAATGTATATGGAATCGCCGTCAATGCGCACCCGGCCCTCGGCAATCAGGCCGAGGGCCCGCGCATAGAGGGCGTGTTCGACGTTCAGGACGCGAGCGGAAAGTGTCTCCGCCGTGTCGCCGTGGATAACCTGGACATGTTCCTGAAGGATGACGGGGCCTTTGTCGTACTCCTCGTTGACGACGTGCACAGTGGCCCCGGTTTCTGCTTCGCCGGCCGCCAGAACCGCCTCGTGCACACGCCGGCCATACAGTCCTTTGCCTCCGTAGGCGGGAAGAAGAGACGGATGGATGTTGACTATGCGATTGCGAAAGGCGGCCACTACGTAGGCCGGTATTTTGCGCAGATACCCCGCCAGAGCGATGAAATTGACACGATGCTCGGCTAGTTCGTCTAAGAGCTCGATTACGTATGCTTTTTCATCGTCGAAGCTGCGCGGGTCGATGACGAGTGTGGGCACACCGGCGATTTCTGCACGCGTGAGGGCGTATGCGTCGGGGCGGTTGCTGACGCAGAGTGCAACCTCGACGTCGAGTATGCCGCGGCCGACATGGTCCAAAATGGCTTGAAAATTGGAACCGCCTCCCGAAACGAAAACGGCCAGTCGCATCGTGTCGGGCTTACGGCTCATCGGCTTCGGTAAAGCGTCCGGCCCAAATGGTAGGGTGGCTCCTAAACAAAGCGTGCAAAGACCTGTCGAAATCCGTCTGCGTTATCGTACGACGGGTTCCAATACGGCGAGCTCGGCGCTGCCATCGGTGACGGTCAGTCGTGCGCGGACGCCGATTGGCACTGTCGCTCTGTCAGGAAAATGGCCGTAGGGAAGGCCCGTCGCGACGGGGTAGCGCACATCACGAAAATAGTCCTCAAAGATCTCCGCCGGCGTGAGCGTAGGCACGGAGCGTTCGGATTCCCAGCCGGTGAACGCGCCGAGAATCAGTCCTCCGATGGAATTGAGGATGCCTGCATTGTGCAATTGCGAAAACAATGCATCGATGCGGTATGGACGTTCGCCCACCTCTTCAAGGAACAGCAGTGCACCGTCGTGCGCTGGCAGATACGGCGTGCCGATCAGGCGTGCGACCATCGAGAGGTTGCCGCCGAGAAGGACGCCATTGGCCGAACCCTCACGAAGGGCTGCCAGCCGTTCGCCGCCCGGTCCAAGAAGCGGGTTCGGTGTTGCCCCTCGAGCAAGCGCAAGAAAATCTCGTTTTGCGACGTCCGAGATTTCACCCCACTCCGCGACCACCGGCCCTGAAAGGCTGGCCCAGCCCGCGTGCTTTTGCAGGGCGAGGTGGAGTGCAGTCACGTCGCTAAAGCCCACCAAGAGTTTGGGATTTCTCCTTGCGGCCTCATAGTTGATCTGATCAAGCATGCGTGTTGCCCCGTACCCACCGCGAGTGCAGAAAATGCCCTTAATGTCGCTGCGTTCTAGCACGCGGTTGAACGCACGGGCACGTTCGGTGTCCGTGCCTGCCAGATAGCCGCGCGGCGTGAGTACATCTGGATCCCACTCGATTAAGAAACCGGCGTCACGCAGTGCGGCCAGTCCACGTGTGAGGCGCTCGGGTTGGTAAACGGGACTGCTGGTGGCCACGACGGCGACACGGTCGCCGACGACAAGGGGCTTGGCGGCGTTTGCGGACATGTGCTCGCGAAAGTGGCAAGGCCAAAGCAGGTTACGGAGCGTTGGGGGAACTTCCAAGTATGCCCGATACGAGAACACGCATGCTGGCGGTACGCGCTCCCGAATATTTTCCGAGACTAGACTATGCGGCCGCAATGCTCTTTGCGGACCGCTTCGTCCTCGCAGATACGTATCAATACGTGCGGCAGTCGTACCAGAATCGTACGACGATGCGCAATCCCGACGGATGGCAATGGGTGACGGTGCCGCTTAAAGGAAGGCAGCACGGACTGCCGAACAACGCCGTTAGGATCCGGCAGGTACGATCATGGCGGAAGCGGCACTGGAAGGCGTTCGCCTACAACTACCGGAAAGCGCCGTATTTCGAACACTACGAGGATCGCTTACGAGCATTTTTCGAGTGCCCGAGAGAGCTTCTCGTAGATCTTGTCATTGCCAGCGTCGAGCTCGTGCACGACTGCCTCGGTCTCAGGGCAGCGCTGGTGAGGGCCTCCGAACTGCCCGGGCATCCCGCAGCGGCGGCGGATATTCTGCGCGCCCTGCGGCCTGGAACACTTCTCGTGACACCCGAAACGGCCGCACTCGACGCCCCACTGGCGAGAAACGCCATGGTCCTTTGCTTCGACCATCCGACCTATCGGCAGACATTTGACGGATTCGAGCCGGGCATGACGACGCTTGATCTGCTTTTCAACTATGGTCCGGAAACGACCGAAATGCTTCGCCGGGCGAGCAGACTGCTCCCTTACTCGGAGCAAAGCGGCACGCGCCTAGTTAGCGCAGCCGATCTGAAAACCGATGCGTGAGCTCGATGAATTCGCTGATTGACGGCACATTTTTGGAAACTGAGGTGCTGTGGGGCATCGTCGCGTGGCGCCTTGTAGCGGCGCTCGCCTTCGTTTTGTTGGGCGCAGTAAGCCGGTGGATCGTAAAAGGGTTCATCGCCTTGGTTTTCCGCCGCTGGAGCATGGGCAGGCTCTGGGCTGCCGATGCAACCGAATTCTTGCCGCTTCCGGTCTCACTGTGCTTGAAGCTTGTACTCTGGTGCGGTGCACTGCTTGTGCTGGACCTTCCCAGTGAGCCGGTGGACTTCGCACGGATGGTAGTAGACGGGTTTACGGTTGCCATCTCGGTGTCTTTGATAGGAGTTGCATTTGCAATAGTGAATGTGCTGTTCGGAGTTGCCACCCGCATGACGGCGAAGTCAGAGACCCGATTGGACGATCAGCTGGTACCGCTTCTGAGGAAGACTCTCAAAGGATTCATTGCCGTAGTGCTGTTGATTTTTGCGGCCAATCGCCTGGGTTATTCGGCGGTAGGCATTATCGGGGGCCTTGGTATCGGCGGGTTGGCGTTGGCTCTTGCGGCAAAGGACACGGTCGCGAATTTTTTCGGATCGTTGGTGGTCTTTACTGACCGGCCGTTCCACGTGGGCGACCACGTGGAAATAGGCGGGGTGGAAGGGTCTGTCGAGGAGGTGGGGATTCGCACGACCCGCATCAGGCGCTTCGACAAGGCGGTGGCCACTGTGCCGAATCAGGAGTTCGCACACACGACGATCATCAATTACTCCCTCCGTACGGCACGCAAGGTGCAGTGTACCGTGCGTTTGGATCGCAAGACGCCTGCCGACAACGTGGAAGCATTCGTTCAGAGTGCACGGGAGGCGCTCGCCGCCGTGGAGAATCTGGGTGCGCAATCGGTCAACGTCTACTTCACCGAGCTTGCTGAAGGCAGTCTGAACGTCTCGGTCATCGGCTTGACCGAGGCACCGGATTTTGCGGCCTACATGCAAACGCAGCAGGAAGTGCTCATGCGCGTTCTAAAGCTTGTTGAGCAGCAAGGACTCGACATTGCCTTCCCGCTTCGGGCGGGCTAATTTCGCTACGAAACGGCCGAAAAGTCTGATGAACGAGTCGAGACGCCTTTACTGGCGTGCCAACCTGCGCTACCTCGCGGTGCTTTTGGCCGTGTGGTTCGCGGTATCCTACGGATGTGGCATCTTGTTCGTCGACGAGCTCGACGCAGTACGGATCGGCGGCTTCAAACTTGGCTTCTGGTTCGCGCAGCAAGGTGCCATTTACGTATTCATCGCTCTGATTTTCGTGTATGTGTACCTCATGAATCGGCTTGACCGGACCTTTGGCGTGGACGAGACCACTGAGTAATGACTACACAAGCCTGGACCTTCGTCCTGGTCGGCCTCACGTTTGCGCTCTACATTGGAGTGGCGGTCTGGTCCCGCGCGCGGTCTACGGGGGAATTCTATGTCGCCGGGGGGCGTGTGCCGCCTGTTCTCAATGGGATGGCGACGGCGGCAGACTGGATGAGTGCCGCGTCGTTCATTTCGATGGCTGGCCTGATTTCGTTTATGGGCCGAGATGGCAGCGTCTACCTGCTCGGCTGGACGGGCGGCTACGTACTTTTAGCGCTGCTACTGGCGCCGTATCTCAGGAAGTTCGGCAAGTTTACAGTGCCCGACTTCGTGGGCGATCGCTACTACTCGCAGACGGCCCGTTTCGTAGCGGTCGTATGTGCCATCTTCGTGTGCTTCACCTACGTGGCTGGCCAGATGCGCGGAGTGGGGATTGTCTTTTCCCGTTTCCTGCAAATAGACATCGTACCCGGTGTTCTTATCGGGATGGGCATTGTGTTTTTCTATGCGGTGCTCGGCGGCATGAGAGGCATCACGTATACGCAGGTGGCGCAGTACTGCGTGCTGATTTTCGCCTATCTCGTTCCGGCGATTTTCATCTCCATTTTGATGACTGGCTACGTGGTCCCGCAGATCGGCTTTGGTTCATCGGTTGCCGACGGGACGGGCACGTTTCTCTTAGACAGGCTCGACGGGCTGAGTGCCGAGCTTGGATTCGACGCCTACACCGGCGGGCGCAAGGGCATGCTCGACGTGTTCTTCATAACGGCCGCGCTGATGGTCGGCACCGCCGGCCTGCCGCACGTGATCGTCCGATTCTATACGGTGCCAAGGGTGGCGGCTGCGCGGAGCAGCGCAGGATGGGCGCTCCTGTTCATTGCTATACTGTATACCACGGCACCGGCAGTTGCGGCGTTTGCTCGCACGAATCTCCTAACCACGGTTTCGGAGGTACCGTATGCTGACGTGCCGCCATGGTTTACGAACTGGGAGGAAACGGGCCTTATTTCGTGGTCCGACGCAAACGGCGACGGGCTGATTCAATACGTGGGAGAGGCCTCGCAGGAGCAAAACGAGCTCACGATCGACCCGGACATCATGGTGCTCGCCAATCCGGAGATCGCCGACCTTCCAGGCTGGGTGATCGGGCTTGTGGCGGCAGGGGGTCTGGCGGCGGCGCTGTCGACGGCGGCGGGACTTCTCTTGGTCATTTCCACGTCGGTGGCGAGAGATCTGCTCAAAAAAGGCTTCCTGCCGCGCATCACCGAGCGGCAGGAACTCTTCACCGCCCGCGTCGCCGCAGGCTTGGCAGTCTGCATCGCGGGATACTTCGGGATTGATCCGCCGGGCTTCGTGGCACAGGTCGTGGCGTTCGCATTCGGTCTGGCGGCAGCATCGTTTTTCCCGGCGATCATCCTTGGGGTATTTACCCGGCGCATGAATAAATTCGGCGCGATCTCGGGAATGATCGCCGGGATCGTGTTTACCGCTTTGTACATCATCTACTTCAAGTTCATTTCGCCCGAGCTCAATTCCGAAGAATTCTGGCTATTTGGCATTTCGCCGGAAGGCATAGGTACTGTTGGTATGTTGCTCAATTTTGTGGTTGCGCTTACAGTCTCGGCGTTTACGCCGCCGCCGCCGCCGCACATCCAAAGGCTCGTTGAGGATATCCGGATCCCGCGCGGCGCCGGAGAGGCGCACGAACTGGAGGCCTGATTTGCGTGCGTTACGGGCTGTGCCGAGTTGCACGTGACGAGCTCAAGGGATAACTTTACGTCGCATCCCTGGCCTGTCCAAGATACGACTGAAGGTCCCGGGAGTGATTAAAACTGCACGTCGCCGGAGGCACCGTAATGAAACCGACAGCTCTTTTCGCTCTCTTGTTTGCGATGTTGCTAAACGCCTGCGCCCCAGTGGAGGATGAGCCGAGCGAGGCCGCAATGAGCCCTCCAGCCGAGGATCCGTGCCCCAGTGTGGTCGGTTCGTGGGAGCTCGTTAAGATCAACGAAAGTTCGCTCGCCCTGACCGGAGACTTCGCCAGCGATCCCAACTACGAGGAATCGCCGACACTCAAGGTTATCAACGACACGCACTGGATGTTCATTCGACAGAACGCCGAAGAATTCGTACACTCGCAAGGTGGCCGGTATTCGCTTGAGACCGGCGGATTTTATACGGAATACGTCGAATACAGTGCGATTCCTGAAAACGTCGGACAGTCGTTTACATTCGAGTGCCATCTGGAAGGTGATTCCCTTTGGCACCACGTCGGAGGCCAGGGCGACGCGCGCTATGACGAAATATGGCGCCGCGTCCGCTGAATTGCCCCACTCCTTAGATAAGGCATGAAGCGTTAGTCGGCCTGAAAGTCGGCTAACGCTTTTTTGTGCCGCAAAATCAAAATGTGCTATGCAGTTTGCTACGATAGACTATGTCGTATTTGGTGCATACTGCTTTTTAATCGTATGCATCGGTTTGTGGGTCTCGAGGGAAAAAAAGGGCCATGAAAAGAATGCGGAAGACTATTTCCTGGCCTCCAAGTCGCTGCCGTGGTGGGCGATCGGCGCATCGCTGATTGCCTCGAACATATCTGCCGAGCAATTCATCGGCATGTCCGGCTCGGGCTTTCGCTTGGGACTGGCGATCGCGACGTATGAATGGATGGCGGCCATCACGCTGCTCTTGGTTGCCTGGCTGTTCATCCCGATCTATCTAAAAAAAGGCATCTTCACGATGCCGCAGTTTCTCGAAGTGCGCTACGATGCGCGCGTGCGGACGCTTCTGGCCATTTTCTGGCTGCTGGTCTACGTTTTTGTCAATCTGACCTCGGTCCTGTATTTGGGTGCACTCGCACTTGAGGGCATCATGGGTGTGACGCTGTGGAAAGGCGTCATCGCCCTGGCGCTCTTCGCTACGGTGTATAGCGTGTACGGGGGTCTCAAGGCGGTGGCGTGGACGGACGTCGTGCAGGTCGTTTTTTTGGTCGGAGGTGGGCTATTGACGACGTATCTGGCTCTCGACGCATTCAGTGGTGGTGCTGGGGCGGTGGCGGGTCTGTCGAAGCTGTATGCCGAAGCCGGTGATCGCTTCAACATGATTCTGTTCGAGGGCGAGCTCCTCTATACCGACGATCAAGGTCAGACGAAGGATGCCTACGATTTGCTGCCGGGCCTTAGCGTACTCGTCGGCGGCATGTGGATTGCCAATTTGTTCTATTGGGGCTGTAATCAGTACATCATCCAGAGAACACTGGCAGCGCACAGTCTGAAGGAGGCGCAGCGCGGCGTCGCGTTCGCTGGCTATCTGAAGCTTCTGCTTCCCCTGATCGTCGTCATTCCGGGTATTGTCGCATACGCGCTCGAGGCGCCGATCACGAGAGGGGACGAAGCCTATCCGTGGCTTCTCAACGAGTACGTGGGTCCCGGCTTGAAAGGCCTCACGTTCGCGGCGCTGATCGCGGCCATTGTGTCAAGCCTCGCCTCGATGATGAACAGTACGTCGACCATTTTCACAATGGATCTGTACCGTAATTATATACGGAAAGACGCATCACAACGAGATCTCGTGCGCATCGGGCGAATCGTGGCTCTCCTGTGCGTGGGGATTGCCGTCATACTCGCACCGCAACTCGCTTCGCTGGATCAGGTTTTTCAGTATATCCAGGAGTACACAGGGCATGTAAGTCCCGGCGTGCTGGCCATCTTTATCCTCGGCCTGTTTTGGAAAAAAGCCACGGCGAACTCGGCCATTCTATCTGCGCTCTTTAGTATTCCGCTGTCCGTCGCGATCCAGATGGTTTTCCCGGGCGTCCCGTTCATCGACCGCATGGGAATCGTGTTTGTCGTGTCGGTCGTGCTCATCGTCGCGGTATCCCTTATCGAAGGAAACGGCGCCGACAGTCCGAAAGGAATCACGCTTAGCCGTGGCGTGCTCAAGACGGATCCGGTCTTTGCCGGACTGGCTTTCGGCATCATGGCGATCACGACGGCGCTGTACGTTATGTTCTGGTAGTTGGCGCCAGCGGCCACCTGGAATTAGGAAGCGGTTCCATCCTTGACAATAAATCCGGTACTTTGGATCTTGAATCAGAGACATACTGTCGGCTATTCGTGCTGCGTGCCCAGCGGAGAATCGTCATTTTCGTAGCTGTTTCCGCTGTTGCGTCGCTTGACCGGCTGCCGGCGCGAACCAACCGTCAAACGCCACTTCGTTTCATTACGTCCCGAACCCACTGATCCGGCGCTTCGACGGAGATTCTGTAACTCATCACTTCTGGAGGACCGTACTATGAGGTTGGCAAAGTTACTGGGCTTGTTTGCGCTGCTCGTAATGACTGCGATGTCTGCCTTCGGCCAGCGTGGGAAGATTGCGGGTGTTGTCACAGACGCGGCGACCGGCGAGACGATACCGGGTGTGAACATCGTGATTGATGGAACGCAGCAGGGCACGTCCAGCGACGCTGATGGCTACTACTTCGTGCTTGCCCGAAAATTACATAAAGTTTATAAGGGTACGGAACAAGGTGCTGGACGGCGTGTTATAGTCTCCTGTAAGTGACGTGTTTACACACCGTTATAGAA
>JAAXGO010000167.1 GCA_012267425.1 Rhodothermales bacterium | reverse complement strand
CTGGTGGACGGTGCGCTGCTGGTTGTGCTTCCCAAGCGTATTCTCGTCTACGAGCGGGGAGAAAGGCTCGTCCATGTGATCGACGTCGAAATGGACGAATCGCTGGTGGATGTTCACGTTGCCGGGGACACCATGTTCTTCCTTTCGGCTACCCGTCTTGTGAGCACGGTGTATGAAACGGTAAACAGTCCATGAACGAAATGCGCATGTCTCAACCCATGTGAAAGCCAGACCTGCCGTTGCCACCCTGTTATTTCAGTGGTTCCGCGCAGGCATGTGCCTTACTACTCCTGGCGTTCGTCGCCGCTTGCGCTCGGGGTGACATCGTTGGCGGAGCCATCTTCACGCCCGCAGTCATCAGCACGACAGCGGTACCGCTGAGCGAAAGCGACGAAGTCGCACTTCTTGCGGACGGGCATACGGCCTGCGTCATCGACTCCTATGAGGGTCAGGTTCGCTGCGTGGATGGGGACGGGACCGTCGTGGGAGTCTTCGGGCATACGAGCGAAGGCCCCGGTGAGTTTGGTTGTCCTGCGTACCTCGCTCGCGGAGATGAGGGGACGGCTGGGGTGGTGGACCCGGCGCTGGGCCGTTTCACGGTCTTCCAGCCATCGGGTGCCTACGTGTCGGAGGTGATGTTGCCGGACAGGCTGTTTCAGCCCCTCCCGCCATTCGGCGATTGATCTCAGGTTTATCGTTGGATTTCGTGGCGTTGCTCGGCGGCGAGACGTCCGAATCGCTGATGACACGGTACAACGTGAACCTCGCCTCTGGGCGGGTCGTGCGGCAGGAGGATCTCCCCAGGGGACGTGGAATGTCGAGTGCGGGCAAGTTATCTATGGCATCTCGGACCGTGCATCGGGCTGGACGTTCGTGGCCTGTGGCGGTCATCTGATCTTCGTTGGCGAGGATGGCGACGCCACAGTACTCCACGCACCGATGTACGTCATGGAATTCCCGGACGAACGGGATTTGGCACGGCGCGAGGACGTGCTCCGGGCCTTCAACAGAAGGCGGGGCTTCCCCGTTTCCCAGAATGTCGATGAGCAGCTGGAGAGCTATCGCGCCACCCCAAAGCCGTACCATTTGTCCACGCGCGAACATCTGTTTGACGCTGCCAACCGCTACTGGATCGCCACGGGCCGCGACCAGTACGAATGGTCCTACCTAGACGTGTACGAGAACACCGAATACCTCGGATCGGTGCAGGTCAGGGATCGGCTCAGGAGCTTCGACCTCCTGGGATCAACCCTGGTCGTGCTGATCGACCGGCAGGTCGGGGCGGACGATGTCGATGGGATTTCCGACCGAACGCTCGACTGGTACTATATTGCAGACCTGCCCTTCGACCGGTGACAAGCCGCTTATTGATTCTGGCGGTCGCCCTGATTGGCTGCCGGGCAGGCACCGGGCTCACCGGCGATCTCTAAGTCCAGGTCCAGGACAGCGCGGGTGTGCGGATCGTCGAGTATGCGGGAGAGAAGGAGGTCGAGTTGTCCTTCACCCTTGCGGCGGAGCCGCTGTACCAGCCCGGGGAAGAGAGTATGGTTGGCGGCCGCCACGATGCTCCCTACTCACGATGCTGATAATAACTTCACTCTCAGGATCTCCCGCATCCATTCCATGCCCGACATCATACGCCGCCGAACGGCTTGCAATAAGTACATACTTGTGACGAGCAGGAATAGATTGACAGGGCCACTCCCAAACGTGGAAGCGCTGCCAGATACCGCGTTCGGTTGGAACCCATTCCCCGCTTGCTGAATTCTGTTCATGTGATACATTCAGGCGGCCGAGGCGCCCATCTTCATATGCGATTCTCCCGTCTTCCGACCCGGCATGTACCAATTCTATCTACGAGTCGCTAATTTGCCTTGCACAGGGATCGCCGTACAAAATCGTCTCTGGAATGTCGCTCGACTCCTTACGGTCCTCCTTATCACAATAGGCTAAGCCTACGGTCGATCCTGCTGCACTCTACGATTTGTGCTTTCGGGGTTGACGAATCCCCGGAATGATGCATCCTTCGGCCACATTGCAGCGTGCACGTTCCCATCGCGGTCGAATCTCCGGCCGGTAACCATTTACCCGCTACATGACCTACGATTCTCATACCAAGCAGAATGACGTGGCCACAGTAGGTGATGCCCTGCCTGAACCTGAGCCAACGCTGCGTGCTACGCAGACGGTCGTGTCTGGTGCGGAGATTTTCCTTCGCTCGCTCGAAGCGGAAGGAGTGAAAATCGTGTTCGGGCATCCCGGCGGAGCGGTCATCAAGATCTACGACGAGATGGCCCGCATCAAACCGTCGTTCGAGCACGTCCTGGTGCGTCATGAGCAAGGTGGGACGCATGCAGCCGAAGGCTATGCAAAAGCGACTGGCAAGGTGGGTACAGTGCTTGTAACAAGCGGACCCGGCGCCACGAATACCGTTACCGGTATCGCCGACGCTTATATGGACTCGGTGCCTATCGTGGTCTTTACCGGGCAGGTCCCTACGCATCTTATCGGCAACGATGCCTTCCAGGAATGCGACGCTATCGGCGTGACGCGTTCAATCACGAAGCACAGTTTTCTGGTACGCAATGTCGAAGACTTAGCGCCGACCATATGGCAGGCATACCACATTGCACGGACTGGGAGACCCGGACCAGTTCTTGTAGACCTTCCGAAAGACGTGCTGCTGGCCGAAGCACCGTTCTACTACCCCGAGTCGGTTCCGATGCGAGGCTACGCACTCGTGGGCAAGGGCCGACAGGAGAAAATCGAAAGGGCAGCGAGCATGATTCGCCAGTCCAAACGCCCGGTGCTCTATGTCGGAGGTGGCGCGGTCAACGGAAACGCCTCTGAGGTCCTCACCAGACTTGCACGACATGCCCGCATTCCCGTCACCACGACACTCCATGGCCTGGGTGCGTTTCCAGAAGACGACCCTTTATCGCTCCGCATGCTTGGGATGCACGGCACATGGTGGGCGAATCAGGCCGTTCAGCATTGCGATCTCATCATCGCGGCCGGAGCACGCTTTGACGACCGCGTAACCGGCAAACTCGATTCGTGGGCGCCGCATGCGAAAGTGATTCATATCGAGATCGACCAGAGCTGCATCTCCAAGAACGTGTTCGCCGACTGCGCAATTCTCGGCAACGTACGGGAGGTCCTCGAACAAATCCTGCCTCTTATCAAGCCCAAAGACACCACCGAGTGGCTTAGAGAAATCGACCACTGGCGACAGGAGTGTCCGCTGGACTACCAGCGTGACGACAAGCTCCGCGCTCAGGGCGTGATCGAAGCCCTCAGAGAGAAAACCAGCGGCAACGCCGTTATCTTGACCGATGTCGGTCAGCATCAGATGTGGACGGCACAGTGGTTCCGCTTCCTGCATCCGCGGACGCATATTACCTCTGGCGGGCTCGGTACTATGGGATTTGGCATGCCAGCAGCTATGGGAGCGGCGTTTGGCCTCCGTGAGATGGGCTCGGAATTGCCCATCGTATGCATCAGTGGCGACGGGGGCTTTGTGATGAACGCGCAGGAAATGAGCGTAGCGGCAGCCCATGGTCTCCCACTCAAGCTCGCTGTGATCAACAACCGCTTCCTAGGCATGGTACGGCAGTGGCAGGAGCTCTTTCACGAAGAGCGCTACAGCCATACCGATCTCACCGACACGAATCCGGACTTCGTCAAGCTTGCCGAGGCTAACTACTGTGTCGGCTTACGTGCCCGGACGCCCGAGGAAGCCCGCGCGATCATCGACGAGGCCTTTACTATTAACGACCGCCCCGTCTTGATGGAATTCCAGGTCGAGAAGCAGGAAATGGTCTTTCCAATGGTGCCGGCAGGGGCCGCGACGGGAGAAATGATCACGAAGCGCCTAACGCCGGATTCTTTCGTCTGACCGACAAGTGCACCATGCCAGAAGATCTGATTCTCACGCCGCAGCAGATCATTCGGAGGAAGGCTGCCGGCGAACCGATTGACCCAAACGAGCCGGAGGTCATTCGTCAGCACATGATCACGGTGCTGGTGGAAAACACCATTGGATCGTTCATTCGCGTTGTCAATATGTTCTCGGCACGGGGCTTTAACATCAAGAGCAT
Source organism: Rhodothermales bacterium (assembly GCA_012267425.1). Taxonomy (GTDB): domain Bacteria; phylum Bacteroidota; class Rhodothermia; order Rhodothermales; family Bin80; genus Plut-88865. The sequence goes on along the minus strand of JAAXGO010000167.1, from coordinate 26,746 downwards.
TGCGGTCGGCGAAACCGAGGAGCGGTCCGTGTCCCGCATGAACATAGTCACGTCGGGCAACAGCCGTGTAATCTCACAGGTCCTCAGGCAGCTGAGCCGCCTGGTGGACACAATTGCCGTCGACGACCTTCGCGGCACGGATTTCGTAGAGCGGGAAATCCTTCTCCTCAAAGTTCGCTACACGCCGGAGTCGCGTGCCCAGATCATGGACACCAACACGATTTTCCGCGGCAAGGTCGTCGACATTACACACGAGGCATTCACCTTCGAACTCACGGGACCCGCAAAGAAAATCGACGCATTCATCAATATGATGCGTCCATACGACATCCTCGAAGTGGCACGTAGCGGCCAGGTAGCCATGAAGCGAGACCATTCATTCAGTCTTTTTGCTTCTCCACCATCCGAAACGCAATTATGAACGTTCACTACACGGCGGATCCGTCTATCATACGCAGCAAGAAGGTTGCCGTCATCGGATACGGAAGCCAGGGGCACGCGCACGCACTCAATCTTGCAGACAGCGGAGTGACCGTGGCCGTTGGGCTGCGTTCGGGATCGCCGTCTGCGGCAAAGGCGGCCGCTGCCGGGCTGAAGGTGTTGCCCATCTCGGAAGCGTCTGCCTGGGCAGACGTGGTCATGATCCTCATTCCGGACCAGCACCAGAAAAGCGTATGGAATGAAGACATTAAGCGGTATGTCACGGCAGGCAAGGCGCTCGGCTTCGGACACGGTTTCAACATCCACTACGGTCAGATTACGCCACCGAGCGGCACGGATGTTTTCATGGTCGCCCCGAAATCCCCTGGGCACCTACTCAGGCGGACCTTCACGGAAGGCAACGGAACGCCGTGTCTCGTTGCAGTTGACCAGGATGCTTCGGGAAACACAATACAGCTTGCGCTCAGCTACGCCGATGCCATTGGCGGAACACGTGCCGGCGTCATCGAAACCAACTTCAAGGACGAAACCGAAACGGACCTCTTCGGCGAACAGGCGGTACTGTGCGGCGGTTCACAGGCTCTGATTCAGGCGGGCTTCGAAACACTTACAGAAGCCGGATACCCGGAGGAGTTGGCGTATTTCGAAGTACTGCACGAACTGAAGCTCATCGTGGATTTGTACTACGAAGGTGGGCTGGAGTACATGAACTACTCGATCAGCGACACCGCCGAATACGGCAACTACTCTCGCGGCCAGCGGGTTATCGGACCTCAGGTTAAGAATGAAATGAAGAAGATCCTCGGCGAAATCCAGTCAGGGCATTTCGCCGAGGAGTGGATTGCTGAGTGCGAATCCGGCAATGAGGAATTCGGCAAGATGCGCCGTCACACCAAGTCTCACCCTATCGAGGTGGTCGGCAGGCGGCTTCGCAGCATGATGAATTGGCTCCGCCCGTCAAGAGAATCCGACGTGGAAGCCTCACCCGTCGCTGCCTGAACATGGAGTCGTGCACAGCACAAATGTACACCATATCGTTGTATTGCCCGGTGACGGCATCGGTCCCGAAGTGACTGCCGAAGCGGTCCGCGTGCTAAAGGCGTCAGCGCGGAGCTTTGGCTTCGGCCTTTCCTTCGAAACACACGACTTTGGTGGAATTGCACTTGACAGGTTCGGCGACCCGTTCCCCGAATCAACGCAAGATGCGTGTCTCCGTGCGGACGCCGTACTTCTTGGTGCCATTGGCGGGCATCGTTGGGACCACGAAAAAGGCGTTCGCCGCCCTGAACGCGGGCTGCTGACGCTCAGAAAATCGCTGGGCGTCTTTGCAAATCTCAGGCCCGTGACTGTGCCATACCAGTTAGCAACACGTTCGCCTCTGCGCGTCGAACGTGTTGCCGGTACGGACCTTCTGATCGTGCGCGAGCTGACCGGCGGTATTTATTTCGGGATCCCCCGTGGCACAGGATTCAACACGATGTGTTACACGGAAGCAGAAATAGCCTGCATCGCTTCGGTGGCGTTCAGGTGGGCCCGCAAAAGAAGTAAGCGGGTTACGTCCGTAGATAAGGCGAATGTCCTCGAAGTCTCACAGTTGTGGCGTGAAGTTGTCACGACAGTGCATCGGGACAGCTACGCCGACGTCACTCTCGATCATCTGTATGTCGACAACGCCGCAATGCAGATGATTCTTAAGCCTCGGCAATTCGACGTCATTCTTACGGCGAACCTGTTTGGCGACATCTTATCCGATCTTGCCGCGACCCTCCCCGGATCACTGGGTATGCTTCCGTCAGCCAGTCTGGGCGGCCGCACGGGAGTATTCGAGCCAGTCCACGGGAGTGCCCCGGACATTGCCGGCGACGGAATTGCGAACCCGCTTGGTGCCATCTTGAGCGGCGCGATGCTTCTTGACGATCTCGGAGAAGACGCCGCGGCCAATGCCATCAGGCACAGCGTGAGCGACGTGATTACCGCCGGGCTTCGAACGCCGGATCTGGGAGGCACGAGCTCTACTCAAGAGATCGGAGCGCATGTCGAAAGAGGCTTAGTAGCATCAGCGGATGCTCGTTTGATTGGTCATGACACCTAGGTACTAGCCTTCAGAGTCTGAAATGGACAGGGTCATCATCTTCGATACCACGTTGCGTGACGGTGAGCAGGCGCCGGGCGCTTCGATGACAATCGCCGAGAAACTGCGCATCGCGCGTCAGCTCGAGCAACTGCGCGTCGACATCATTGAGGCGGGCTTTCCAGTTTCGTCTCCGGCCCAATTCGAAGCGGTGCAGCGCATCGCGAAAGAGGTGCGCGAACCGGTGATATGCGCTCTCGCACGAACTATCGAGGCAGACGTCCGCGCGGCTGGTGATGCGCTTCGTACCGGTCTTCGTACGAGGATTCACACGTTCGTGGCCACCAGCGACATCCATCTTGCCGCAAAATTCGGTGATGACCGCTGGGGTACGACCATTGAGGAGAAGCGTGCGACGATCCTCGAAATGACTGACCGGTGCGTGCGCCTGGCACGTGAATACACCGATGACGTGGAATTCAGTGCAGAAGACGCCGGACGTACTGACCTTGAATACCTTTGCCAGGTAGTTCGTGCCGCCGTCGCCGCCGGTGCCACGACTGTCAACATTCCGGATACCACAGGTTACTGTCTACCGAATGAGTATGGCGGGTTCTTTCGGACCATTCGCCAGCGGTGCGAACTGGAAGGAGTTACACTCTCGGCACACTGTCACGATGACCTTGGTCTGGCCGTTGCAAACTCCCTCTCCGGCGTACTGGCCGGTGCTCGCCAGATTGAATGCACGATCAACGGTATCGGTGAGCGTGCGGGTAACGCGTCGCTGGAAGAGATTGTCATGGCTCTCAAAGTGCGTGCCAATCGATTCGGTGTTCACACAGACATCGAGACGCGGCGTCTGACGGAAACGAGCCGAATGGTATCGATTGCCACGGGCTTCGCGGTACCACCGAATAAGGCGATCGTGGGAGGAAACGCTTTCAGCCACGAGGCCGGCATCCACCAGCACGGTGTTCTCAAGAGCCGCGAGACATATGAAATAATGCGCGCTGAGGATGTCGGACAAACGGCGGAAGCAATCCGGCTCGGGCGCCATTCTGGGCGTCACGGACTCTTCAGTCGGCTCGAGAAGATGGGCATTGACATGGCGGATCGCGAGCGTGGAGAGATTTACCGCCGATTCGTTGATCTCGCCGATCGCAAGAAGGAGATCCATGACGAGGATTTGCTCCATCTCGTGGAGCAGACACAGAGGGAGACACGCACCGTGCACTACCGACTCGAGCAGGTGCACGTATCGACCGGTACGGGACGAGAGCCGCGAGCAGAGGTTCTCGTACAACACATTCCGAGTGGCACTACATGCCAGGAAACGGCATCCGGTGACGGGCCCATCAATGCCGTCTATAAGGCCATTGATCAGGCGACTGGTAGCCATAATGACCTGGTCAGCTATGCCATCCGCTCGGTGTCTGAAGGAGCAGACGCCATGGGGGAAGTCACGGTTCTCATCGGCGAAGCTGGTGTGTTTTTTCGCGGTGTTGCGCGCAGCACCGATGTCCTGAAGGCATCAGCCGAGGCATACATCGAAGCTCTTAACCAGCTGGCGAGCTTTAGAGTAGACCAAAAGAGCGTAGATTTCGTCGGCGACGGTATCATTCAATCGTTCCAAGGCGGCTGATTTAGGGTGCCTTCCCAGGAGATCAATTCCTTACTCCAGTCTCATGAGACAGACAATTACGGAGAAGATTCTCGCCCGGCATGCGGGTCGTAATCGGGTTTCCCCGGGTGAAAACATCTGGGTTAACGTGGACATACTCATGACGCACGATGTGTGCGGGCCGCCGACGATCGACATCTTCAAGCGGGAATTCGGGCAGGCGGCACAGGTTTGGGACAAACAAAAGGTGGTCGTAATGCCCGACCACTACATCTTTACGAAGAATCACCACGCCAACCGTAACGTGCGCTTGCTCCGCGCCTTTGCTCACGAGCAAGAGCTACCGCACTTTTACGACGTTGGAACGCCCCGCTACAAGGGCGTTTGTCACGTAGCTCTTGCGGAAGAGGGTTTCAACCGACCGGGATCGGTCCTTATCGGCACCGACAGCCATACGTGCACCAGCGGGGCCTTCGGACTCTTCTCGACCGGCGTTGGCAACACAGATGCGGCCCTGATCATGGGCACCGGCAAAATCTGGCTTAAGGTACCGCAGACGATGCGCTTCGTCTTCGATGGGGAGCTGCCTCCGTACCTCATGGCTAAAGACTTAATTTTGGCCGTGATCGGCGACATAGGGTGTGATGGCGCTACGTACAGAGCCATGGAGTTCGATGGGGAAGCCGTATACAACCTGTCGATGCAGGAGCGGATGACGCTTACCAATATGGCCATTGAAGCGGGCGGTAAGAATGGCGTCATTGCGCCGGATAAGACAACGATTCGTTACGTCCGGCAGCGCACCGACCATCCGTTCCGAGAAGTATTCAGCGACGCGGATGCACGGTGGCACTCGGAATACACCTACGACGTGTCAACCCTGGAACCGGTGGTTGCAAAGCCGCACAGGCCCGATAATCGCGCTCGCGTCAGCGAGGTCGCGGGAACACAACTGGACCGGGCGTATGTCGGTAGCTGTACGGGCGGAAAACTGCAGGACTTCGAGGCCGCTGCAGGTATCCTCAAGGGACAGGAAGTTGTCATTGATACCTATATCGTGCCGGCTACGACGGAGATAGGTGCAGCGCTGCACTCGACGCGGGTGGATGGGGAGACGCTGTACGACATATTCCGGGAAGCTGGCTGCCTTCTCGGGCAGGCAAGCTGCGCCGCATGTCTCGGTGGTCCGCCGGACACGTTCGGGCGCAACCAGGGCTCGGAAGTGGTGATTTCGACCACTAACCGAAATTTTCCCGGCCGCATGGGGTCGAAACAGGCATCGGTGTATCTGGCATCTCCGCTTACGGTCGCCGCATCTGCGCTGACGGGCGTCATTACCGATCCCCGCGAAGTCCTTGTATAGAACTACTTACCAGACAAACTAGCGTGAAGCAGATTATTCGCGGCCCCGCTTACGTCGTCGGCGATGCCATCGATACTGACCAGATTATTCCGGCGGAGCACCTTGTATTCAGCCTCAAGAAGGCGGACGAGCGCAGGATGTACGGTCGATACGCCATGAGCGGCATCCCGCGAGAAGGCCAAGGACTGCCGGATGGAGGTATTCCACTGACAGATCCAGACGGATATAAGAGCCGCTTTCGCATCATTATCGCTGGCTCCAATTTCGGCTGCGGGTCCTCACGTGAGCATGCTCCGTTTGCTCTCGCGGAGGCCGGTGTTGAGGTCGTCGTGGCCGAAAGCTACGCCCGAATTTTCTACCGCAATACGGTCGACGGTGGCTTCATGGTGCCCTTCGAATCGCGAGTTAGGCTCATCGACCGAATTTCGACCGGAAACAATGTCGAAGTTGACACATCGATCGGAAGAATTACCGATTTCACGATCGGCGAAGAATTCCTGCTCAATCCGCTCGGTGACGTGGCTGCCATTCTGAAGGCCGGCAATGTGTTCGAATACGCCCGGCAAGCCGGTCTTATGCCTGCGATTGTCGGTGATCCTGGATGACGACCATCAGTCGACTGAAATTTCCGATGTGACGCTTTGCGACGAAACGCAGGGCAATCACGTCATGCTGTCGGCAACCGACACACTGCGGATTGCCAAGCGATTGGATGCCTTTGGGACCCACGTCATCGAAGGAGGGTGGAGGGCTCGAATCCGGAGGAGCAGGTCTCTTTTGAAGAGGCTAAGACACACCTCTGGGAAAATGTGTAGATCTGCGCGTTCGACTCCACGCGTCGGCCGTCATGCAAAGAGTCCGGGGCTTACGAGCACGTTGAGACGAAATTGGTGACAACAAACGACGTGTGGTTGTGTCAGACGCAGGGCAAGGCAACGTGCGCTACAAGGCAGATAAACCCGGGATCAGGCTCCCGGAAGCCCCCACGACTCTCTCCCTTCGAGAAACCTCCAGCTATTCCTGGGACACCCTCACAGAATACGCTACCTTTCTCTTCCACACGACGCGAGTGGGGGAAGAGGCTAGCTGACGAATTTCAGCCAAGAGGCGTTTTCCTCATATTCGTCAACTACCACAGTTTCGTTGGCGAACGCGTGGAGGCTCAAGAGTCCATCGATTTCCTGGCGGAGCATTCCGAGACAATTCGTAATCAGCTCACGACGAAATCCGAGATCGCCTAATTTGATCACGATGTTCATCGAAATGATTCTGCCGAGCACGCGTCCGAGTTCGACGAGCTTGCGCTGCGGGAGTTGAAGATCGACCTCAAAATTCAAGACATCCTTGAAATACTGAGCCGCTCTTTCGGTCAGTGAAAGTGACTCAAGAAACCGCAACAGATTCGTTTCCTTCGCGCGCCGCATGAGCTTAAAACATGCCTCAGAAATCTGCGAGTAGAGGACGTCGTTGGAGCCTTCAAATATTTGGAAGGAGCGGCTATCTACCGTAGCACGTCCTGCTACATGATCGAGGCGGTATCCTTTTGCGCCGACGAGCTGCAACAGCGACTGTGCGGATTCGTGCATAATGTCGGTGAGAACACTCTTCATGGCGTTCGCTTCTAATCCACACGAGGACAGGTCTTTACCAAGCGACGACTGTTTGCTGCTGTGTGCGCAGAGCGCACTCGCGACAGTGAAGCCCGCTTGAATTCGAGCGAGACGCTGCTGAACCTGGTCGTACCTGAAAAGGCTCTTTCCGCCCACGAAGCGCTTTTTACAGTGTTCCAGCCCCTCGTCCAGAAGACGCTTGAGAAAGCCCAGCCCCATGCCCGGAAACTCCATGCGGCTCCGGTGAAGTAGATCCAGCATCATCTTAATACCGGACGTGTGGGGCTCGAGTCGCTGTGCTTTGGGGACTTGAACGTTGACACGGTTGCGTCCATATGGTATCAGGTAAAGCCCGAGGTTCTCGAATGTCTTTTCAACCACTATGGACTGGCCTGGTGCATCAACGTCGCAGACGAAGAAATCGATATCCCGGTGAAGCGCTCCCTTCTCAGACCTTCGCCGTGCGGTCAACAGCCAAAAATTGGCCATCCCCGTAAGCCCTCCCCAATGCTTGACGCCCCGTATGTGATAGCGCGACGCACTTTCCGTAAAGGAGGTTTGCATGTTGAGGGCGTCGGTGCCGTAGTCCGGCTCCGTGATCATGAGACCGCCCAGGTTCTGCTCTTCCAGGAATCGGCGGAAGATGTTCCTTTTGATTCCTTCGCGCCCGTACTTCGCAAGAGGCTGCAAGAAGAGGGCCCAGTTGATGCCGAAGGCCAATGAAAGGGCCAATGACTCGTATGACGACGCAGCAAGCATCGCCAGACTTTCGCGGATTCTGCCGCCACGCCCACCGTATTCAGTTGGAATACACGCAGACAGTGGATTGCACCTCATAATCTGCTGGAATACGTGCCGCGGCAATCCCCGCTTGAGACTCAGCCGATTGAAATCCTGTTCGACGTGAAATACTCGATGAAGTGTATCACGGTAGTTCTTGAGGAAGTCTGCAAACGGCATTTGCTGTATCGCGGACCGACCACCGTTTACGGGCATCATAAACCTACTGGGCTCATCCTCTGAAAGCGGGCTGGCAGGTCGAACGGTTTGCATGTTCCAACACCTGGAATTGAACTAGCGAATTAATATACCTAATTGTCGTAAGGAGATTGTTTCAATTGCCTGGCGGAGTCACTGATCGAAAAAACGCCTCACGATTCGCTTGAATTGATCGACCGCCTCGTGCACCTCGGATATGAGAATGCGTTCGTCCGCTGTGTGCGATCGCTCGCTCGCCCCGGGTCCGATCTTGACCGTGGGAATGTCGGCGAGAAACAGCCAGTCGGACGCCGTGTCGGACATGAACGGCACCGCTGACGGGATCGCCGCCAGACATGACTGAACGATGTGCTCCGATTCAGGAGTCGATACCGGGCCGATACGGCTGCTGTGAACATGAACCTCCGATTCCAGATGCGCGCTCACGCGCCTGATAACCTCGTCATGTGGAGTCTTGGGCGTCGTGCGAATATCCACGTAAAAAGAACACAGATCGGGAACCACGTTGCGGGCCGTTCCGCCGCTGATGGTAGTGACTGTCATCAAAGGTGTCTCCATATCATCGAACCGAAGGCGCCTCAGGCGCTCGATGTCCTGTACCGCGTTCAGAATAGCATTTTCGCCGAGATGTGCACGCGCCGCGTGAGCAGTCCGTCCACGCGCACAAATTCGAAGAATAAGCAGTCCTTTTTGTGCTACGGCCGGTTGCATTTCGGTTGGTTCGCCGACTAAGGCGGCGTGAATGGGGGGAAGATGGGGCCGCAGGGCAAGGAGCCCATTGCGGTCTTCGCCGGTCTCTTCGCAGACGGTCAGCGCGACAATGATCTGTCCGTTGCGCGGCGTATAGCCTTCGGCGGCAAGCTGCAGTACGGCTGTCGTCATTGCAGCACCACTTGCCTTGGCGTCCACGCTTCCACGTCCGTACAGCCAACCGCCCTTGACTACGGGATCAAACGGATCGTAGGGATGACATTCAGACGGCGGAACGACGTCGAGATGTGAGTTGAGAAGCAGCCGCCGGCTGCCGTTGCCCAAATAGAAATACACATTGTCTTCCAGCCGAGATACTTCTAGACCAGCGCGAGCGACATGTGCTTCCATGAAGGACGCAATTTCCGCTTCCTCGCCGCTCAGCGACGGGAAGCGGATCAAGCTTTTGAGCAACTCTACGGCGTCGTTCACGTGACTAGCGTGAGGGCTCGGCAAGGCAGTGTGGCGATTCATTGAGCAGCTGTGTGGCAGATGACCGCTCTATGAGATCGTGCACTCCAATGATGTATACGGTGCTAACTTGCGCATTGAGTGCATCGAACCCGACTTTCATCTTGACACCCATCCCGCCAGTAATCCATCCGGCATCGAGACCTTCCTCGAAATCCGCTCGCGTGCATCGCGCGACCAGAGAAGAACCATCCTCCGCATGTCTTCGCAGCCCGCCCGTATCGGTTACAAAGTGCAATTCGGTGGCCTTGAGCGCAGCTGCCACCGAGCAGGCGACGGTATCGGCGTTGACGTTGAACAACGTGCCCGCTGCGTCCGCACTGAGAGAGGCAACAATAGGCAGAAAGCCCGCCTCCAGAAGTGTTGTGAGGAGTGTTACGTCCACTTTCTCGATATCGCCCACCCGCCCAAAATCCACTGGCTCACCATCTACAACCCACTGCGGGCGCCGGTGCACACGAATCAAGACGCCGTCCGCTCCTGACACCCCGACTGCGCGCAGGCCGGCGGCGGACGCATCCGCTGCAAGCGTGGCGTTGATTTCTCCGCGCAGAGTCCATGCGACGATTCTCAGATCAAGTTCCGAAGTCACGCGCCGTCCACGAACGAAGTTTGGCGAATGGCCAAGGCGCTTTGCCACCTCAGTTGCCTGCGGCCCGCCACCATGCACGATGACGACGTGGGCCTGCTTTTGGAGCTCGCTCACCTGCGGCCACAACGCAGATGAGGTGAGTTCACGTGTGGCGATGGCACCTCCGAGTTTGATGACGACCGTGTTCATAGACCCCAGATATGCGCTAGGATGGCCTTCTGGGCGTGTAGCCGGAACTCCGCCTGCAACAGATGTATCGCCTGTCGACTATCCAGAACCGCGTCGTCTACAACCACGCCACGGCGAACCGGGAGGCAGTGCATAAAGACACCGTTGTTGGTTCGATCCATGAGTTCTGCGGTAATGCGCCAGTCAGTCAGGTCTAGCCGGAGTGACGATTCGGCAGCCTGATCGACATAGCGCAGCCTGCCGCCCCACGCTTTAGCATAGATAACATCGGCCTTATGACAGGCGGCAGCCCGGTCGGAAGTTTCTTCGACCGTCTGATGATGCCGTGCAGCGTGTGACCGTGCCGAAGCCATGACCCCCTCGTCCAGCTCAAAGCCGTCCGGGCGTACTACAGTAACTTGCATCCCCAGGCGTGCGGCCATTATCAGCGTCGAATTTGGAACAGCCATTGGTAGGGCCTTTGGGTGATAGGCCCAGCACAAAACGAACTTACGTCCCCGGACGCCACCGCCAAAATGCGTGCAAAGGGTCGCGGCATCGGCCAGTGCCTGACAAGGGTGCCAGAAGGCGGATTCGAGGTTTATGATTGGAGCGGTCGAGGCAGAGACGATGCGCCGCAAGAGCACATCGTCTCGGTCTGACAAGTAATCCGTGCCCGACGCGAACGCACGGACCCCGATGGCATCGTAGTATCTGGATAGAACGCCAATCGCTTCGTGAATGTGCTCCGCCTTGTCACCGTCCATAATTTTACCGTCTTCCCATTCGAATCCCCAAACACCGGAACCAGGCACGATTGTCGTGACTTGGGCACCCAACTGCGCACCAGCTACTTCCATCGAGGTGCGCGTGCGCAACGACGAATTGAAGAACAAGAGGGCAAGATGACGCTGTACTTCCGATATACGCTCGCGTCGTACGTAATAGTCGCATGCCGCTCTGACGTGCGCATGCCATCCGTCGTCCCTTGAGGAATTCCAGCTGAGCAGATGCGGTAATGGCCTAACCGTCATGGCTTGATAGTCTGCGTAGCCTGTTCGAAGGCCTGCCGGAAGGAGTTGACGTCCTGGGGCTGGGTTACTAGCGGAGGCATGAGACGCATGACGTGCGGATCTGCGGAACCCCCGACCAGAACGCCGCGGTCACGCAACGCCGCCATGACGGGCTTAGCTGGCATGCCTAGGTCGACGCCAATGAGACACCCGCGCCCTCGGACGGAGAATCCCAACGTCTCTACGGCTGTGCGTATCCACGTATGAATCGTCGGTGCACATTGCATCAGCTCCTGCTCCACGAGCGTTTCGAGCGTTGCCTTAATGGCAGCCATGGCCAACATGCCCCCACCAAACGTGGAGCCCTGGTCACCGTACTCGACGCTGGCGGAAATCTCGTCCGATACGAGGACAGCTCCGACCGGCATCCCCGATCCGAGGCTCTTTGCCAAGGTGATGAGATCGGGCGTACACCCGTACTGTTCAGAAATCGAAAACGTCCCTGTCCGGCCTACGCCAGTCTGTATTTCGTCAAAGATCAGACAGACGCCGTGCCTATCGCAGAGTCGGCGCAGCCCTTGGTAGTAAGCCGGATGCGCCTCGACGATGCCTGCAATACTCTGTATGGGCTCCAGGATGACGGCGGCGATGTCCGGATTGCCCATGAGCGTCAGCTCGGCGGCTTCGAGATCGCCGAAGGGCACGAAGTGTGTCTTGTGCAGCACGTCGGTGTAGGGATCCCGATATGCGGGATTCCACGTTGCGGCAAGGCTGCCCAGCGTCCGACCGTGAAAGCCACCCTTCATGGCAAGAAGGCCTGACCGACCGGTTGCCTTGCGGGATAGCTTTAGTGCGGCCTCCACTGCTTCGGTGCCAGAGTTGCAAAAAAACACGTGCCCGAGTCCTGTTGGTGCCATTTGGGTGAGGAGTGCCGCGGTATTTGCCCGCACGGAGCTGTATACGGCATTGGAATAGAACAGGATGTGCTCCGCTTGATAACGGATGGCCTCGACTACGCGTGGGGGACAGTGCCCCAAAAGCGTTACGCAGTGTCCGCCGTAGAAGTCGAGAAACCGCGTGCCTTCCGCATCCCACACCAAACAGCCTTTGCCGCGCTCCAGTGCCAGTGGCATCTTCAGATACGTTGGAATCTGGAAGGCGTCCTCTTTGACGATGACTTCGGCAGTCGTCATTGCTATGTGGTTCAACTCGGGATCGCCTCAGCCATCGGCGAAAAGGCCCATCGTATCCGGCCATCCCATGAGCAAATTGAGGTTCTGCACGGCCTGCGAAGCAGCGCCCTTGAGAAGATTGTCGAGGGCGAACCCAACGACGAGTTTACTGTCGCGCTCGACGAAACCGATGTCGCAGTACGGCGTCCCCGCCGCATAGCGCAATTCCGGCAGCGCATTTGGCCAGAGGCGAATACACCGTGCGCTACCGTATGCAGAATGATACCAGGAGGCCACGTTACCGGCAGTAACGCCTTTCGGTAGTGTCACGTGTGCCGTGCCCCAGATTCCCTTCGTCCAGGGGCCTGATACGGGGACGAAGGCAATGTCGGCGTGAGGGCCTAGGATCTGGAGGATTTCTGGAAGGTGCTGGTGTCCGAGAATTTTGTAGGCGCGGACGTTTCCGTCGCGTGTCGGATAGTGCGTAGTTGCCGTCGGGCGCGTCCCGGAGCCAGAGGCACCCGAAAGCGCTGTTACTGCTGCTTCGAACCGAGACAGGTTTTTGGCCAAGGGCCACAAAGAGAGCGAGATTCCGGTCGCGAAGCAGCCTGGATTGGCAATCCATTTCGAGTCGTTACCATACGGGGCACGGATTTCGACGAGACCGTAGGTAAAATTCTCCAGCAGCTCCGGTGCAGGATGGGTATGCCCGAACCACGTATTGTAGATCCGAGGGTCGCGAAACCGAAAATCCGCACTCAGATCGATGACGGCACCGTCGTAGCCCGCATCTATGAGGCCTTTTAGCAGTGGAGCCGCCTTGCCATGCTCCGCGCTGACGAACACGGCGTCAATCGAATAGAGGTCCAGGTCGTCCGGTGCCGTAAACACGAGGTCTGATTCGCCCCGGAGCGATGGATATGCCACCCAGATTGGCTTGCCCGCAAACGTGCGGCTGGTCAGTGTGTCAATCGTGACACGCGGATGGCCGAGGAGAATGCGAGCGAGTTCTCTTCCAGCATACCCGGCAGCGTGCAGGAGCGCGACCTTGCACTTGGAGTGCGTCATCGGTCTGCGTTCAAACGTGCCTTGCGTGCGAGCACGGCCTGCAGACCCGTTAGCCGACAAAAACCCCGTGCGTCGCGTCCGTCCCAGAGTGCTGCATGCTCACCGTAGGTGGCAACACCCGTATCGAACATCGAATACGAGCTCTGGCAGCCAAGAATGCTGACATGGCCCTTGAAGAGGCGTATGCGAACCGTGCCGCTAACGACCGCCTGCGAGGAATCGACATATGCCTCGATATCGCGCATCACGGGATCAAAGTAATGACCCTCGTGCAGGAGCATGCCATAAAAATCCGTAAGCCGGTCCTTTTGGAATCGCTGCCATTTGGTCAGCACGATTTTCTCAAGCTCCCTGTGAGCGGTAATCAGTATGACGGCTGCCGGGGCCTCAAACCCGATCCGGCCCTTGACGCCGAGAATTGTGTCTCCCGTGTGGTGACCGCGTCCGACTCCGTATCTCGCACCGAGTTCGTTCAAGGATTCGATGAGCGTAACGGGATCTGTTGCATCGCCGTCTACTGCAGTGGGATCACCTTCTTCGAACGTAACAGTAAAGTCGTGCGGCTCGTCGGGACTCCTGGCAGGATCCTCCGTGTCGGCCCAAGCGGGCTCCGGAATCGGGAGTGACGTTCCACGTGTTTCGATACCGCCGATCGTAGTTCCCCACAGGCCGGAGTTGATTGAGTAAGCAGTGGTCTTCTCCGGTACCGTAAACCCGCGCTCTTCTAAATACGTCGTAGTATCCTGGCGTGTCAGTCCACGGTCCCTGATCGGCGTGATAATCTCAAGCTCGTCAGCCAACAGGCGGGATGCGACGTCGAAGCGGACTTGGTCGTTTCCGGCCCCCGTGGAACCATGCGCTACGGCGCGTGCACCTACACGGCGCGCCACGTCAACGGTCATGCGGACCTGAATTACGCGCTCTGATCCGACGCAGAGAGGATAGACGCCGCCGCGCAGGACATTGCCCTTTATAAGGTAGCTGATGTGGTCGTCGTAGAGCGTATTGCGTCCGTCTACCAAGAAGTGCTCCTTCGCTCCAAGTCGCAGCGCCTTATCTTCGAGAATGTGCGCGTCATCCTGGGTTATGCCGCCCGTATTGACCGTTACAGTGTAAACGTCGTCATCATAGGTTTCACGAAGCCAAGGGACGCAGAACGACGTGTCAAGGCCGCCGCTGAATGCCAGGACGATGGACATGGCGGAAGGTACGCTGAAGAAAAGAAGACCCCGTTTGTCGGCGCCAAGAAGCAACGCACCGCGCTCGCGGAGGTTGCTGCAGTGGGATCCCGACGCTTCGATGGGCCATATAATTATGTCAGCTCCAAGCCGCTCCTTACCCATGAGTGATGCAGCAATCGAGCAGGATGTTCGCGTTCGCACGGCTGGGGTCGCAGTGTGGAAAATGAAAGGCCACAGGGGAGAGCTCACATCCGATCTGGTGGCCATCGAAGATCCGCTCGAAATTCGACTCGTCACCACAGGCCCCGAAGGCATTGTAGAGCGACGCCTGGCAGTGACGATGCGTACGCCGGGAAACGACGTAGAGCTCGCACTCGGGTTTCTCAATGCGGAAGGCATCATCCGCAAATTCAACGACGTGGAGCGAGTGCGGCACTCCGCAACAACTGCGAACGTACTGACCGTGACACTTCGGGCTGCTTCCATCGTCGATACAACGCGACTTCTCAGGTACTCCTTTACGTCGTCAAGTTGCGGGGTGTGCGGGAAAACGTCCTTGGAGGCACTCAATCTCACGCGCCCCGCAGAGCTCAACAAGCGGGAAGGCTATCTGGACACGGAGGTCATAGGACGGCTTCCTGAGGCTCTTCGCGATGCGCAACCTATCTTCGAACGCACGGGAGGTCTCCATGCTGCGGGACTTGCAAATGAGGAAGGGAACATCCTGGACACTCGTGAAGACATCGGAAGACACAATGCAGTTGACAAACTCGTTGGCAGCCTTCTGATTAGGAACGGCCTTCCATGTTCGCAGGGCATTTTGGTCGTAAGTGGGCGTGCTAGTTTTGAACTCGTTCAGAAGGCGCTTGTCGCCGGCTTCCCGGTTATGGCGGCCGTTGGCGCACCGTCCAGCCTTGCGGTTGAGCTGGCTAGGTCCTCTGGGATGACACTCTGCGGATTTGTGCGTGGGCGGCGTTTTAACGTATATACCCATCCCGGGCGCCTACGCGGCGCGCCGAAGAATTCAAAGGAAGACGGGCATGAAACTCAGAATATTGGACAATTCGCTACGTCTTCGCCTGACGCAATCTGAGGTGAAGACGCTGGCCAGTACGGGACGTGTGGCAGCGACGACGTCATTCGGGCCGGGTGTCGCGCTTGGCTATGTCCTCGAAGCATCACGTAACGTTGCAGAGACAATTGCACGTTTCGATGGCGGCCACGTCACCGTGAGTGTCCCGGAGCAGGTTGTTCGTGAGTGGTCCGAGTCGGCTCAGGTAGGGATCGAAAAAGAGCAGCAGGTAGGAGAGGGGCGGGTACTTACAGTTCTCGTTGAAAAGGACTTCAAGTGCCTCCACGGCGCTGCAAGTCGCGTGGAGGCCGATGCGTTTCCGAATCCAAACGCGTAATTGCTAAAGTCAACCGTGCAATGGCTGACCCTACCGGACATGCAGAGCACGCGCAGGTGCCGATCGAGGACGCGCCGGTAAAGATCGATGCTCCCAAAACGGTAGCTGCCGGTTTGCCGGCCGTCGTGGAATCGGCGCGGCAGGCCGTCAAAGAGATGGGTGTTGCACGCACCCTACGCGTACTGTCGGACGTCAATCAGCACGATGGCTTCGACTGCACAAGCTGTGCCTGGCCAGATCCCTCAAGACCGTCGGTAGTGGAATTTTGCGAAAATGGTGCCAAAGCCACGGCAGCCGCAGCCACGAAGAAGACGGCGGGGCCATCCTTTTTTGACAAGTGGACTATTGACGAGCTTGCGCGGCAATCCGATATGTGGCTTGGCAAACAGGGCCGCTTGTCTACGCCGCTGATTCTGCGCGACAGGCGGTACCAGCCAATCTCCTGGGAGGCTGCTTTTACGGTAGTGGCAGACCATCTACACGCGCTCAAGAGTCCTGACGAGGCCGTGTTCTACACGTCTGGGCGCACCAGCAACGAGGCGGCGTTCTTATATCAGTTGTTTGCACGGCGTTTTGGAACCAACAATCTGCCCGACTGCTCCAACATGTGCCACGAATCGAGTGGTATGGGTCTATCGGAAGTGATTGGTGTTGGCAAGGGGACCGTCACGCTTGAGGATTTTGAGCATACGGAGCTGATATTCATCGTCGGTCAGAACCCAGGTACAAATCATCCCCGGATGCTCTCTACGCTTGAGACAGCCAAAAAGCACGGCGCTCGAATCGTACACGTCAACCCGCTGCGGGAAGCCGGCCTCGGACGTTTCAAACATCCCCAGAAGATGCGTGGCTATCTCGGAACGGGGACGCCGCTGGCGGACGTCTTTTTGCAAGTGCGCATTAACGGCGACGTGGCACTCCTGAAGGGTTTTATGAAGCACCTCCTCTCCGAAGAGGCGCGGCGCGGCGTGGGTGTTCTCGCCAGAGAATTCATCGAGAAAAATACAGTCGGATTTGCCGCATTCAAGCGCGACATTGAGCGCGAATCGTGGGACGTTATCGAGCGCGAAAGCGGCATCAAGGCACACACCATCCGGCACGTTGCAGACATGGTGATCGCATCGGAGAGGATCATTGTGTGCTGGGCTATGGGGCTGACGCAGCACGTCAATGCCATTGGCAACATCCAAAGCATTGTCAACTTGCTGCTTCTCAGAGGATCTATCGGCAAACCCGGAGCCGGGGTATGTCCTGTGCGGGGTCACTCCAATGTTCAGGGCGACCGGACAGTAGGTATCACGCCACGCCCAAAAGCAGTATTCCTGGATCGGTTGGGGGCACACTTTGACTTTGAGCCGCCGCGCAGGACGGGATACGACACAGTTGAGGCGATTCGTGCGATGCATCAGGGGAAGGCACGAGTCTTCATCGCCTTGGGCGGCAATTTTCTGTCAGCGGCGCCGGATACCACCTATACTGCCGAAGCGCTCGGGCGGTGCTCCTTGACGGTGCAGATTTCGACCAAGCTCAATCGATCCCATTTGGTATGCGGACGCACCGCATTGATCCTTCCCTGCCTTACGCGCATGGAGCGCGATCAAACTGTGTCCGTCGAAAACTCGATGGGGATCGTGCACGCCTCACGCGGCAGGCTCGCTCCGGCATCCGACAAGCTCAAGAGCGAACCGGCGATCGTGGTCAGCATCGCATCTGCCACGCTGGGCGACGAGGCCTTCTGGCACGGGTTCGCTACTGACTACGACACGATCCGCGATGGAATCGAGGCTGTCATTCCGGGCTTCGATGACTACAACGAGCGCGTTCGACGTCCAGGTGGTTTTGTGCTGCCCAATGCCGTACGCGAGGGGAGGTTCGACACACTGGACGGTAAGGCACGATTCACGGTGCATCCGATAGAGCCGTCCCCCTTGGCCGACAACGAATTTCTGATGATGACCGTCAGAAGTCACGATCAGTTCAATACTACGATCTACGGTCTTGACGATCGATACCGTGGAATTCGCGGAGGGCGGCGGGTAGTTTTCGTCTGTCATCAGGACGCGGAGGAAGCGGGTCTCCGTGCGGGAGACCGGGTGGATCTCGTAAGCCGGTATGGCGGGCAGCTGCGTACTGCGCCGCAGTTCACGGTTGTTCCCTACGATCTTCCCCGACGCTCAGTCGCGACGTATTTCCCAGAAGCCAACGTCCTGGTGCCCGTCAGTCACACCGCGCGGATGAGTAATACACCTGCATCGAAATCGATAGTGGTTTCGATCCACCGCTCGGCCTGACATGCACATGTCGTCGGATCTCAGCGCAGTTATTCTCGCGGGAGGCCGTAGCTTACGATTCGGATCGGACAAGGCGAGCGCGATATTCGGCGGTCGACGCATGATTGACCACGTGGCAGATGCGTGCCGTGCTATTGTCGAGTCCCTGTTTGTCAGTGTCCACGACGATTCTGTTGACTACGCCGTTGAGGATGCCATCCAAGTGGTTGACCGCATTCAAGGTGCAGGGCCGCTAGTCGGTTTGGAAGCCGGGATGTTAGCCGCGCAGTCGTGCTGGCTGCTCGTCTTGGCCTGCGACATGCCTATGATTGACACCGCGACGATGCGTACGCTGGTTGCCGCACGAACACGTGGCGTTGCAGCTGTCATAGCGCGGACGCCTGATCAGCGGATTCATCCGTTGTGCGCGTGCTATCATGTGTCCATCCTGCCTCGTGTACAGGAGCAGTTAGCGGCACGCAGATATTCTGTGACCGAACTGATCGAATGCCTAAAATGCGTTCGCTACGTGGACGTACCTTATGAGCCTCTCACGAATGTGAACGTGTCGTCCGATCTGGCCGTATCTTACGAAGATCCTGTCCACTCGAAATCATGATACGCGAGCTCAAAGTATTGTCGGAGGATGGTGCCGGGCTGACTCGTGCCCTCGGGTTGCCGAAAGACGTGCCGCCGGGTTTCGGACTGCGCTACGATCCCGCCAACAGTGCCACGCACGTACTCTTCGACGGATTCGGTCGCTACCACAACTACCTACGGATCTCGCTTGTAGAACACTGCAATCTGCGCTGTCGCTATTGCATGCCCGAAGAAGGTCTCGACTGGACGCCTGACGAAGACCTTTTAACCAGCGACGAAATTGTCCGGTTGGCACGGCTGTTCGTCCACGAGGGTGTCACCAAGATCCGTCTGACGGGCGGCGAGCCGCTTTTGCGCCCAGGCGTCGAGGCGATCACGGAGGCTATCGGCAAGCTGCCGGGTCTCAGAACGCTAGCCATGACCACAAACGGGCTTCTGCTGATTAAGAAATTCGACCGGCTACAAGCTGCTGGTGTTAACTTGCTCAACATTAGCCTTGACACTTTGCGTGCGGATCGATTTGAATCGATTACGCGTAGGAAAGGACTGAACCTCGTCATTGCTGCCGTCAAGGAGGCCGCGTGCCGCGGCTATGATCCTGTCAAGGTCAACTGCGTGGTGATGCGTGGACAGAACGAGGATGAACTGGCGGACTTCGTGGCCTGGACGGAGACGATGCCACTGGAGGTTCGCTTCATCGAGTTCATGCCTTTCGACGGCAATCAGTGGGACGAGTCGCGTCTCGTGTCGTTCGCCGACATGCTGGAAATCATCCAGAGGCGATTCCCACTCGAGCGTCTGTCCGACGGTCCTAACGAGACGTCAAAGACGTTTCGCGTGCCGGGTTTTCGCGGAAGGGTCGGCTTCATCACATCGATGACAGAGAATTTTTGTGAGGGGTGTAACCGGCTCAGGATTACTGCCGACGGCAATTTGAAAGTGTGTCTTTTCGGCAGCGCAGAGGTCAGTCTGCGCGATACCATGCGTCAGGGTGCGTCGGACGAGGAGCTCCTCGAAACCATCAGCGCAGCCGTCGGCCGTAAGCGGGCTCGCCATGCCGGAATGCACACCATTGCCGAAATGGAAAACCGCCCGATGATCCTCATAGGGGGGTAGATCACCTCTGCTGCGGCCATGTACGCAGGTTTTGCAGTTGCAGTCCTCGTCGCTTCGTTTGCTCCGGTGGACGGCGATTCGACGCTTCGTGTCATGTCGTGGAATGTCCGGTATGACAATCCTGCCGACGGCGACGATGCGTGGCCCAATCGGAAGGAGCAGGTGGCTGAGTATATCCAGGGCATGGATGTAGCCGGACTACAAGAGGCGCTTGCCCATCAGATAAGCGATCTGGCAGCGCTCCTTCCCGAGTATGCCTGGTTTGGTGTAGGCCGTGATGACGGCGTAGCGGGCGGCGAATTCACGCCAGTCTTCTATCGCCACGACAGACTCGAACTCTTGGAGAGCGATACGTTTTGGCTGTCGGAAACCCCTGAGGTGCCCGGCAGCCGGGGGTGGGATGCTGCCATTACGCGGATCGTGACCTACGGGCAATTCAGGGATCGCTTGACGGGGGCCGTATTCCGATTGATCAACACCCACTTTGATCATCGCGGCCAAGAGGCTCGACGGCACTCGGCAGAGCTGCTCATACGGCATATTGGTGGCGATGCATCAGTTATCGTCACCGGCGACTTCAATGCCGTTCCTCGGTCGGAGCCCTACCGCATCATTACGGCCGGGCACCTCTCAGACGCGCACGCCATCACGATGGCCCCACCGAAGGGCCCAGCAGGGACATGGTCCGGCTTTGTAGTTCAAAAAGAAGAGCCTTCTCGACGCATCGATTATGTATTTGTCGGCAAGGGCGTCTCTGTACGAGAGCACCACATCATCGATGTGAGAGTCGCCGGGCGATATGTTTCTGACCATTTGCCCGTCGTCGTAATGCTCAAGATACCGGCGAACTGAGTTACCTACTTAGCCTGTACTCTGCATTGCTGCCGCGATACCGTTGATGCTCAAGAAGAGTGCTAGAGAGAGGCGTTCGCAGTCTGTTTCGGTCTGTGACCTAAAGCGTTTCATGAGCTCGATTTGCAACAGATTCAGGACGTCTGTGTAGGGATTTCGGAGAATTATCAATTTCTGAATCACTGGGTTGTTGGAAAGAAGCTCTCCCTGGCCGGTGATCTTCAAAATAGCTGACCGAGCGCGCTCGAAGTCATCAGCAATCCGTGCGTGGGTACCGTTTGACTCGGCTAGCGCGGCATATTCCTCGGCAATTTCCAGCCGGGCACGTGCCATTTCCAACTGTGCGTTGTCGACGACCGCGCGGAAGAGCGGCCACGTCTCATACATGTGCTTCAGCGTCTGTACGTGGTTGTCTCCACGTTGGAGTTCGCGTTCGAGTGCTGCACCGATACCGTACCATCCTGGCACGACGTACCGGGTCTGGGTCCATGCGAAGACCCATGGTATGGCACGCAAACCTGTAAAGTCGACCGCCCCGGTATTGCCGCGCGACACGGGACGGGATGCGATCGGCAGCCGGCTGATTTGTTCGATGGGTGTGACGGTTGCATACCACGGCCACAATCTATCGTCAGATAAGAGGGCTCGGTAGCTCTCCATCGATGATGTAGCAATGCGTTCCATGACGTGGTCGTCTTGAACGTTTTCGGGCGAGCCGGCTGCCTTTGTCGGGGCGAGTAGCATCGCCGCAGTGATCTGCTCCAAGTGGCGGTGGGCGATACCTGGCATTGCGTATCGAAACGAGATGACCTCACCCTGCTCTGTGAACCGGATTCGACCATTGTGAGTCGACGACGGCATGGCAGCAATGGCTTGACCAGCGCGTCCGCCTCCGCGGCTGACGGTGCCGCCCCGTCCGTGAAACAGGCGAAGATCGATGGAATGCTCGCGACACGTGCGCCCGATGGCATCCTGCGCTTTGTGAAGCGCCCAGTTGGCCATCCAGTATCCGCCGTCCTTGTTGCTGTCCGAGTATCCCAGCATGATTTCCTGAAGGTCGCCCCGCGCGGTAAGGTGCTGGCAGTAAATCGGATGTGCGAAGAGCTCGCACAGGAATGCTTTAGCGCCCTTCAGGTCGTCGATAGTCTCGAATAGCGGAACAACATCCAACGGAGTACACACGCCTTCTTCCGTCATGGCCCACAGGCCGGCTTCCTTCGCCAGGAGCAGCACTTCCAGGAGATTACTCACTGCGTGTGTCATGCTCACTATGTAGCTGCCTAGTGCGGCGGGTTCGGTGTGTGTGATTTCCCGGATCACGTCGAAGGATTCGACGACATCTCTGGCCTCCGGCGGAGGTTCGCCGTGGTGGGGAAGAAGAGGTCGTGCGTTTGCCAGTTCGTGGCTCAACAGCGTGACCCTCTCGGCTTCCGATAATCCTGCGTAGTTTTCTTCGACACCGGCGCGACGAAAAAGAGCAGTAACGGCATCTACGAGCCGTCCACTGTGCTGACGTATATCCAGTGCCGCGACGTGAAACCCAAATGTCCGCGCTTGGATGAGCAGCCGTCCAAGTCTCGAGTCTTCGGCAAGCGAATTGAAGCCCGTTTCCCTGAGCGATTCGGCAAGAAGCTCGAGGTCCTCCACAAAGCGGTTGGCGTCGTAGAGGGCATGGTTCGTTTCGGGCAACAAAGCGATGAGTGCTTTCAGGCGCAGCATCATGAAGCTGATCTTGCGTCGGTACGGCTCGCGTCTGTACTGACGTTCACGAAAAGCGGGCAACGTAAACGCTTCATTGTCAAGAGCGATAGAGTCCCGTAGTGCCCGCGGAATCCGAACGTGCCGCTCCGACAGGCTCAATTCTTGCCGTAAGAGGCGCAGATCGCCCACATAGCGTGTCAGTGCCGTCCGGCGATGCATTGCTACCGTGTGGCGCGTGACGCTTGCCGTTACCAGTGGGTTGCCATCTCGATCACTTCCGATCCACGAGCGAAACCGCAGAAACAGGGGAATGTCTTTAATCACACCGTAATGCTTTTTCAATGCCCGGCGAAGGTCATAATGAATCCTTGGTACGGTGTCGAAGACGGCATTGCGTAGGAAGTAAAGGCCGTTTTCGACTTCGTCGATGACAGTCGGACGACTGGCACGGACTTCGTCGGTTGCCAGAAGCAGGGCTATCTGGTCGTGGATCCTATCAAGCAGGTCCGAGAGTTCTTCAGGCGTTTGGTTGATCTGTCGCAGCTGCCTCATATGGTCCGCCAGTTTTTGCTGTTTGTACAGAGTCGTGCGGCGGCGGGCCTCCGTGGGATGGGCAGTAATCGTTGGCTGGATTTCGAGCCTCGCGACGATCTCCATCACGCTGTCAGAATCCCAGCCCTGTTCCTTCAGTTTTCCTACGGCTTCGTCGATCGATTCTTTGCGTGGCAGATGGGGGTTGCGGCGGGCACGATTGCGGTTGATGCGGATAATCTCCTGCTGCTCGCTCTGGTTGACGAGATGAAAAAAGGCCGTAAATGCCCGGAGCTGCCATTCGATTTGTTCGAGTGAGAGTGTGGAGATGCGCTCTGCCGCTTCCGAGCGCAGATCAGGTCTCTTTTCTTGAATGGACCGCTTGGCCAGACCCCGGAGTTCCTCTACGAGTGCGAGAGTAGCTGTGCCTGCCTGCGCCCGGATTACCTGGCCGAGCTTCTCACCCAGCAGATTGATCTGTTCGCTGAGAGGCTTTGATATCCCGGTTCCATGGGTTTCGATCTCAAGTCCATGCCACGGATCCATCGTACGTCGATCGCAGGTCGCCTCCAGTACTACGGTTGCAGTGGAGTGACGGATATGCCCTTCAGCTCAATTTCCGAAAGGAGCTTGAGTTCACCTGCCTGGAAAAGGTCGTCATACTGCTCGATGGGAGAATCGGGCAGAGAGAGAGAGTCGGATATGTAGTTGTGGTAATCTTGGAAAATGACGCCGCCGATTCGGCGTACGTTGTGTGCCTCGCGAAAGCGTGTTCCGCCGTCGCCGCTATGAAAAGTGTATGCTAGGTAGTCCATCGTATGCCGCTCCTGGTGGAACCAGTACACAAAGCGGTCCTCGAAGTCCTTGCCGCCGTCGACTTCAGAAAACGCGACCTCGATCTTGTCGTACGATTCGCCACCGATCACCGTTGTGCCCAGGATTCTTGGTCGTACGGCCGGATCGGACAGATTGTAGGGCAGCAGTGCGAAATACGGGACGGAATTAAGTGGTGTAAGGAGTCGGCGTTTTTCATCGTCCGTCAGTGCGACCGCTTGGCCATTCACCGAGCGTGTGATTCCGTCGTTGTCGAGTACTTCTCTGTAGGTGTCTTGCTCGTCGGTATACGTGCGTTCATATGAATACACGCCATTGTCGCGTGTGACGACGAAGTGGTATTGTCGAAAATTAAACTGAATACTTGCACGTGCGACTGTCTCGCCACCATGTACCTTTATAGCTCGGTCAACGATTTCCCACACAGGATCCGTAGGCACGCCGTTGTCGGCCACCGGACGGTCACATGCTCTGAAGAGAAGCATAGCAACGGCGACAGAAAGCCCAAATATGAGCAACCGCATGGCAGCAGTCCGGTGAGTATGTGTGCGCGCCAAGCGAACGCCGGATCGGCCCCGTAGTTGCGAAGTACGGCAGGTGCTGCTAGTATGGCCTGTTTGCCCGAAGTACTGGCGGACCGATTTTGCCCCTTTGCCGTATCATTCGGCAATCATCCACTGCTGCGCTCCGTGGCACCAAATCAGCGCAACCAAGCCATGACGAAAGCAGACATCATCGAACGTATTTCCAGCGGAACCGGCCTTACGAAAATCGAAACCGAAGTCGTCGTGAACGGCTTCATAGCCGTCGTGATCGCCGCTTTAAAGCGTGGAGACAGTGTTAAAATACGTGGCTTTGGTTCCTTCAAGCCACAGCATCGTCCTGCGCGGACGGCCCGGAATCCTGTTACCAAGGCCGAGGTAACTGTCGCCGCGCGCTACGTTCCCATATTTAAGCCATCGAAAGATCTTCGCGCAGCAGTAGACCGGTCCTTGAGCTCAAAGTAGCGGTACTGCATTCGAAATTTGTTTGAGTTGACCAAATACAATGGCTTCCGCCACGAACAGGATCTGCGTAGAATGTGGTGCGCGACTTGACGCAGCGACACCGCGGTGCGGCCTCTGCGGGTGGCCCGTCGGCAAAAATGTCGATCTGTCCGAAGTCGTAGACTATGCTTCAGAGCCGTCTCCACCCGCACGAGCTGCTTCGGTATTTTGTAACGGATGCGGCTGGAAGAATCCGCCACAGTCGCGCTTTTGTTCGCGGTGCGGATCCCGCTTGCAGGTCATCGAAGGAGTCCGTCGCACTCCAACTACGCGCCGCCCAGCCCTTGATGTATCAGTGAAAAAGGCGCAGAGGGGAGTCAGCCGTCAGATTTCGCTTATTGTTGGAGCGGGGCTCGTACTTGTAGTAGCCTTGTTTCTCGTGACAGCGGTCAGCAGGAAGGTGTCCGGCGGTGATACCGTCACTACGGCTTCTTCCGAGGCAGTCGATGTTCCTACAGAACCGGTTTCTTCCGATTTGGCTTCCATAGTGACCGCACTCGATTCCGAAATCGCACTGCTGACGGGGCCAGATTTGGTAGCAAAGAGACAAGAAAAGATTGCGATTCTTTACCGGGAGGGCCGGATAGACCTGGCGGCCGCGGAGCAGCGCAAGGTTGCCGATGTGACGCAGTCAGCTGAAGACTGGAAGCGCGCGGGAGATCTGTATTACGATTGGATGGCAGGCCTCGAAGAGCAGCAGCTGAAGATTCAGGCAGCGGTAAAGGCGGTGGAGTGCTATGAACAGGTGCTGGCGGCGGACCCAGACAATTTGGACGTACGCACGGACATGGCGACGGCTTTACTGAACACGGGCAATCCCATGATGGGTGTCAGCGAAGTCAAGCGTGTCTTGGAGGCAGATCCCAATCATCTGAATGCGAATTTCAACTATGGGCTGATGTTGACGTGGATTAACCGGCATGACAAGGCCATCGAACAATTCGAGCGTGTCATGGAACTTACCGACGAATCGTCCGACCACTACCGGCGGGCTGGAGAAGCCATCGCAGCCATTCGTGCGGGAGGCGGCTCGTAGTGCGCCACGTTTTCCTGGCGGTCTTGGTTGGGCTGACTGTCGGGTGTAGTACAAAGCGGAGTGACACTGACGAGATCGTTGTCTTATCGGCGGCGTCGATGACTGATGCAGTGGAGGCGCTAGCCGATTCGTTCGAGGCCGCTTACCCCCACTGGCACGTGGTACATGGTGTGGCGGCTACGTCAGTATTGGCTCGCCAGATTGAGCAAGGGGTACGGGCCGACGTATTTTTTTCGGCTAACCGCGAGTGGATCGACCATCTGATCGGACAAGGCCGGGTTGCAGGGAAGCCAGTAGAATTCCTCACCAATCGGCTTGTCATTGTCGGTCCTGTGGGCGCGAAGCCGCTTGACTCGCTCACCGACCTAGGTGCGTTGGGACGTATCGCACTAGCCGATCCCGAGCACGTTCCGGCAGGCGTTTATGCACGTAGTAGTCTGGAGTGTGCTGGTTTATGGGATACCTTGGTCGACCGTGTATTGCCGACGTTGGACGTTCGCGCGGCACTCATGGCGATTCGATCGGGTGCCGCCGATGCGGCCATCGTATACGCTTCGGATGTGCACATTACCGAATCGGTTAACGTACTCCTGGTGTGGCCACAGCATTGTGCACCCGAGATTCGCCATGTGGCCGCACTCCTGTGCTCTACTCCCAACGAAGAAGGTGCCGAACGCTTCATGGCATTCTCAACGGACGATGTAGGTGCCCACTTTTGGCGGCGTTTCGGTTTTGAGCCGTTAGTAGACTAGGAGCCGTGTGCGAAAAGCAAACTCCATATCGATAGATCATCGCGGTAGGGACCCCGGTTGCCCGGGGCCCCCCGCACAG
>JAAXGO010000166.1 GCA_012267425.1 Rhodothermales bacterium | reverse complement strand
CAGGTCGCGCCGCTCGCTGAGCAGCGCGGATACTTTTGGCACCGAAGCCCGAAGCGTCGTCAATACCTGATGCTGTGCCTCCATGCCGGTAAATTAACCAGTAGAATTCGAAATGTCAAGTACTCATTACAGTAACTCGGCAGGAGCAAGGAAGATGATCCAGTGTTCTCTGGTAAGTAGGGAGCATTGACACGCAAGGGAATCCACGACATTGTATAGCGCGCCGCTCGCACCGGCGGCGTCAAAGAGCCCGTTTCCACCCACTGGTTTCGACATGCGGCTGCCTCGCATGCGCTCCAGGGGAGCTCCCGTTCACCTCGTGCAGGCAACGCTAGGGCATGCCTCGCTAACAACTACTTCCTGCTACGTGCACGCCGCGTCCTACCGATTCTCTCGCTTCGTATTTGCCCGTGTAGGGCTCTACCATAATTTCTAGTCTTTCTCAATACGACGGGACTTGCTCAGAGTTTTCTTGGATATCCAGCAGCCCCTGGAGTCCGCAATACGACGCGGCCGCACGCAGAGTCAGCCAAACTGACAAATGGCACAGAATCTGGTACCCAACAGACAAGTACTTTGCCAAGAACCCTTTGAATTCGTAAGGCTCAGCCAATCCAGCAAGATGATTGCTCTCTGGCAAGCGAGTCGCCAGCAAGAATCCAAGTCACGCTCTCCGAAACAGGATCTTCCGCACAGATAAAACTCTACACCGCCTCACTCTGCGGTCTTCCAAATCCGGTCCTGGAGCTCCAATGCCTCCACTGAGCCACATGAGATGTGGCCCATGATCTGTCCAGCATGGAACCTGCCGTTCTCAATAAACCACCGGCTCGTTCGAAGGCCGCCGCACACCGTTCCTGCCAGATACATCCCCGGGCGGTTTGTTTCAAACGTTTCAGGATCATGCCGCGGTGTCCTGTCCTCGTCCGTCCCTATCTCGATGCCGAGCCCTTCGAGGAACGCATAATCGGGCCGATAGCCGGTCATCGCCAGCACGAAATCGTTTCCGATCACCTTGTGCCCCGCCGGACCGTCGACGACGATTTGATCGGGCTCGATCCGCAGGACGGTCGAACTCAAGAACGCCCTGATACTGCCTTCCCGAATCCGATTCTCCAGATCCGGACGAATCCAGTACTTGATGCGATCAGAAAGCGCACTACCACGGTGAATGAGAGAAACCTCGGCTCCGTGCCGGTAGCATTCCAAGGCCACCTTCGCGGCGGAGTTTTTTGCACCGATCACTGCGACACGCTGCCCGACGTACGGGTATGCCTCCCTGTAGTAATGACTCACCTTAGGGAGATCCTCGCCGGGGACGTTTAGGCGATTCGGAACATCAAAGAACCCAGTGGCCACAACCACCTTGCGAGCGTCAATGACACCTTTCTCGGTCTCTACCGCGAAGCTGCCATCTTCACCGTGTACGCTCAATACCCGCTCATAAAGACGAAGAGACAGACCTTCCTCCTGCGCCACACGGCGATAGTACTCGAGCGTTTCTTGGCGGCTCGGCTTGTAACGAAGCGTGGGGAATGGGTACCCGCCGATCTCCAGAAGCTCCGGCGTCGAAAAGAACTCCATGTTGATCGGATAACCGAGCAGCGAATTAACGAGCGCGCCCTTATCTACGACTACACAGCGTAATCCCAGCCGTTTGGCCTCGATGCCGCAGGCCAACCCGACAGGTCCTGCTCCGATGATGACAACGTCGTACATGATCAGCATAAAACCCGCCGAGAAATGGCGCTGTTTCCCGCCCACTATGGCCTGCGTCACAGCGTATGGTATAATTCGTATACTCTTGTCTGAAGTTTGAAATCCGCCGAATGATAGTTCACCGCCGATCACGACGGCAGTTTCTTCGCAAGGCGTTCGGAGGGTTCGTCGGCACCTTGGCCAGCCTACGCCGATCCGCCGCCCGAGCATGGCAAAGTCTCGATGAACGGGCGCGTCTTCGCGATCTCGGAATCCACCTTGGCACGCTCGCGCCAGGCCCCTTCAATGCGATCACCGACGTAGCCGGCGTCCGTGTGGGACACACTACGAACATCCGCGGCACCAACGTGCGCACGGGCGTAACCGTGATATTGCCGCACGACGGAAACCCCTACGAAGACCCCGTTGCAGCCGGCCACTTCGTGCTGAACGGAAACGGAGAAATGACCGGCCTCCTTAGCACACGAGCCACGGGCCAACTGGAAACCCCTGTCTTCCTGACCGGCACCGCAAACATCGGGATCGTCTACGACGCGGCGCTGAGCTGGCTGCTGCGGCAGAATCCAGACATCGGCCTGTCCCGACCTGTGCCTATCCCCGTCGTTGCCGAATGCTGGGACAGCCTGGGAGACATCGAGGGCCGCCATATCACCGAAGACGACGTGCTCCGGGCAATAGAATCGGCAACGGGCGGCAACGTTCAAGAAGGAGCCGTAGGAGGAGGCACTGGAATGCGTTCGTACGGCTTCAAGGCGGGCATCGGAACGGCATCGCGCATCGTCGGAGACTATGTAGTAGGTGTTCTCGTCAACGCCAATCACAGCGTGCGCCACTTGCTGCGCATCGACGGCGTACCAGTCGGCCAAGAGCTTGAGGACTATCCGGAAAATCCTGAAGAAAAATCCAAGTCCGTCATTCTCGTTGCGGCGACCGATGCTCCGCTTCTTTCCAAGCAACTGACGCGCATGTGCAAGAGGATGAGCCTTGGACTCGCAAGAACGGGCAGCGTGTCCACGCACGGAAGCGGCGATCTGTGTCTCGCGTTTTCCACTGAGCACTCAGGCGAGTCGCCGGGCCCGCTCACTGACCGCAGCCTCAGCCAATTATGGCACGCGGCGGTTGAAGCGGCCGAGGAGGCCGCTCTGAATGCCCTGACCGCCGCTCCAACCATGAAAGGAATAGGCGGCATCGTCCGCCACGGCCTTCCTCTTGACAGGCTGGTAGACATCATGAAGAAATACAACCGGCTGTAGCGTGCCTTCGAGTTGCACTGCAAGGTTGTCGCGTGGAGCATTCAACGCCATCACCGACGTTCCCGGTGTCCTGGTCGGGCACGTAAGCATCCGCAATGGAGCCGTCAACACAGGCGCTACTGTAGTCATGCCCTCCGGCGCTACGCAGACCTCCATTCCGTGGGGGATGCACACCTTCGGCAGCAACCTCGAAATCACCGGTCTCGCTGTCATCGAGGATTTCGGGCTTTTGGGATCGCCGATCTTCATTGCGCCCTTGATCAGCGTAGGCCGGATGTATGACGGCGCACTCACCTACGCCTTCAGCCTGTCAAAAGGTCTTCCGGTCGGAAGCGGCTGGCCACCCGTCATAATCGGTTTCGACGACCAAGCCTTATGTGATCCCCGTGAGCGGACACTGCAAAGCAAACACGCTCTTGAAGCGATTCGGGCCGCCCGCTCGGGGCCTGTTGTGCAAGGATCCGCGGGCGCAGGTACGGCAGCCGTGGCGTTCGGCTACAAAGGAGGCGTCGGCACGGCCTCCCGTACGATCACGACCGGCGGATTGACCTGGACCATCGGTATCCTCAGTCTCGCTCACCAAGGAAAACCCGCCGATCTCGGTGCTACCAACGGGGGGATCACCAACGACACACCGGCGGTGATCAGCGTCGTTGCCACTGACGCTCCCTTGGTGCCGCGGCATCTTAATGATCTTGCGAAGCGTGCCGCGTCGGGGTGGAATCGGATTGCACTACTTACGGGAAGTGGTATTGCCATTGCCTTTTCCATACAAGCACCCTTTCGTTCTGCGAATCTGCCGAGTGAAATGCTCACATCGCTGTCTGCGGCGGCAGCCGACGCAACCGCCGAGTCGATCCGCAATGCCTTACTTGCCGCAGAACCCGTAGTCGGACGCGCCGGCATACGTGCCGAGAAGATCCCGCGCGCGCTGCTCGAAGGTCGGTAGATTCTCGATATGAACGCTCCTGTACTCCGCACCGAATTGCCCGGTCCCAAGGCGCGGGCGATCATTACCCGTGACGCGGATGTGACGTCGCCATCCCTGATCAAGGAATACCCGCTCGTGGTTGCACGCGGCGAAGGAACCGTGATCGAGGACGTGGACGGCAATCAGTTTCTGGACTTCATGTCCGGAATCGCGGTTACGCTCACGGGCCATTGCCATGCAGAGGTTCTGTCGCGCATCCATGCACAGTCGAAGCAGCTACTGCACATCTGTGGGACAGACTTCTACTACGATACCTATACGGAGCTTTGCCGCCGCCTCGCAGCGCTTGGACCTGGAGACGACCCGTGGCGCGTATACTTGGGAAATTCTGGGGCCGAAGCCGTCGAAGGGGCCATCAAGCTCGCACGGTACCATACGGGTCGCTCGGATATCATCGCGTTCCACGGAGCGTTTCACGGGCGGACCTACGGCGCCATGAGCCTGACCGCAAGTAAGGCCAAACAACGCGCCGGATTCGGACCGATGCTGCCCGGAATCCATCACCTGCCGTACGGCGACTGCTCGAACTGTGCCTATAATCTGATCTTTCCGTCATGTGACGTGCACTGCGTCGAATCCTGGCGGGATGGGATTTTCAGGCGCAGGGTCGCTCCGACCGAAGTGGCCGCAGTAATTGTCGAGCCGATCCAGGGAGAAGGCGGACATTGCGTGCCACCTCCAGACTTCTTTGTTCGGCTGCGCCGCCTCTGCGATGACTACGGCATCTTGCTTATCGCCGACGAAATTCAGTCGGGAATGGGACGGACCGGCACATTCTTCGCACTCGAACACTCAGGTGTTGTACCCGACATTATCACTCTCGCCAAAGGCCTGGGGTCCGGTCTGCCGATTAGTGCACTGATGGCGAAAGAATACATCATGACTTGGCCCCCCGGCAGTCACGGAAGCACATTCGGCGGTAACCCCGTGTCATGCGCTGCTGCATTGGCAACCTTGGATCTAATCCAAAGCGGCCTGATGGCGAATGCAAAGGTCATTGGTACCTACCTACGGAAGAGTCTCGACGACCTCGCAGCGCGATATGATGGAATCCGCGAAATACGCGGAAGGGGACTCATGATAGCCATGGAGTTTACCCAGCCGGGTGAGGCTGCGCGGTTTGAACAGGCGTGTTTCCAGCGCGGCCTTCTGGTACTTGGCTGCGGCCAAAACGCCGTGCGGCTGGCACCACCACTCATCGTGACACGCCACGACGTGGACGTAGCCGCAGACATTATGGAGCACGTGCTCGCAAGCTGACCCTGCATGTCAAATTTTCATCCGCTTCCACGTGCCGACCGCCGGTTTCTCGTAGGAATCCTGCTCTTCGCCGTTCTTCCTTTTCTTCCCTTGTCGCGGGATGTCAGCGTTGCCGGTCTTGCGCTGATGGCATGGCTCTTGGCCGCACTGATGGTTCTCGCCCCCGTAATCGCCCTCATGCGGATAGTGGCATCTCACCATTGTAATCGCTGATGACCGCCGAGCGTTTTCTCGTTGCAGCCTATCTCATTGCCTGCATCGGCATCGGGCTCTGGGCCTCGCGCAGGGCGCTCAGCTCATCCGACGAATACTGGGTTGCAGGACGGCGGATTACCACGGGCGTGAATGCGTTGGCAATCATGGCCGCATTGGCCAGCGGAGGATCCATCATCGGTGTAATGGGCCTGGCATACGGGCGTGGTATTCCGTATGCACTCGCGCTATTCGCTGGCGCAGTGGTGGGATTTCCGGTTGCTTCCGTGCTTGTGGCCCGGCCTTTGCGGAATTTCGGGCGCTACACGATCACCGACTTTCTCGTCTTTCGCTTCCCGCACCTGATAGTACGGCTGAGTGCGCCGCTGTTGATCGTAGCCGCTTTTACGGCCTACATCGTCGCGCAGATGAAGGCGGCGGGCATCACGGCGGAGGTCCTTTTGGGATTCCCTTACAACTACGCTGTGCTGGTATCCGCCGTCGTGTTCATACTCTATGTTTCGATCGGCGGAATGGTAGCCGTTACGTGGACCGACGTCGCCCAGGGAATCCTGATGCTTTCGGTCGTTATAGGTATTGCACTACTCATCCTCGTACGCGACGGCTCACCGGCAGCACTTTTGGACGAAGCGGCGGGCAAGGGTGCCCGTCTGGGCGCCGCGTTCAATCAGCCGTTATTGAGCTACATCGGCTCGTTCGTGCTTTGGGCGACTGCCATATCCGTAATACCGCACATCGTCATGCGCGTATATTCGGCCCGGAATGCAACCGCCGCGCGGCTGTCTCTCAACCTGGCGATGGTCGCTTTCAGCGCAATGATCCTTTTTGCAGTGCTCGTGATCGTCCCGAAGGGCGCGGCGCTGTTTCCCGAACTTAGCGATGCCGACCGGGTATTCCTGTTCACGGTCGAGACACAATTTCCGCCTCTGGTAAGGGGTATGGCTGTCGCGGCCATTATTGCGGCCGTCATGTCGACGACGGATGCACTGTTGTTGGCATGTAGTTCGGCCGTGGCGCACGACTTCATCCGCAGTGCGCTTCAGCGAACGATGACCAGGAAGACGGAGCAACGCGTCGTCGTTTGTGTCGCTTGGGTGGTGGGCGTCGTTGCAACGGCACTTGCGCTTGCTCCACCCGCTCTCCTTACGGAGTTTTATTCCGCCGCGATCGGACTGCTCAGCGCCAGCTTCTTCGTGCCTGTCGTGGCGGGCCTCTGGTGGAAAAAGGCTACTCGCATGGGAGGGGCCGCAGCCCTTTGTACCGGTGCCCTTACATATCTCGCTGCCGAGTTCCTGTCGGCGGCGCCTCCGCTGTCAGCCATTCTCTTTGCGCTGCCGGCGTCCGCACTCGCCATGTGGGGCGTCAGTCGCTTCCTCGACCCTCCGCCGGACGACGCCATACAAGAAGCTATCGCAGCCCTGCACCATGACCCGCCCATTCAGGACCTGCGCTCACGAAAGAACGATTGAAGCAGCGATGCCGACTCGGTGACTAATACGCCTGATACAACGTCCAGACGATGATTCAGGCGATGGTCCTGCGGAATACTGTAGAGCGTCGATGCTGCACCCGCGCGTGTGTCGAGTGCCCCGAATACCAGTCGGTCGAGCCTGGCGAGGACAATTGCGCCCGCACACATCGGACAGGGCTCCAGCGTTACGTACAAAGTGCAACCGCCGAGGTATTTGCTTTTGAGCGTTTCGCAGGCGGCGGTGACGGCAATCATTTCCGCGTGGGCCGTCGGATCCTTGAGCGCTTCGACAAGATTGTGCCCTCGCCCGACAATCTTGTCTTTCTGCACGACCACCGCGCCCACTGGCACTTCATTTGCGTCGAAGGCGCGCTCTGCTTCCTGCAGGGCCGCCTTCATCCATCGGCGGTCCGGTTCGAGCAATGTGGAAAGACCCATCAAAGACAGCTACCGACGCGCCTTCAGCATCCCGATAAAGCACAGGAAGATGGCCACGACCAGGAGTATAATGAGGACCGGCAGTGCCAACTTGAATAGAAAGCCCAACAGTCCTAGTATCGCGTCAACAATAATCGCTAGGATAATTATCACAATCGCTATAACGATCCAGCGCAGTACCTGACCAATTTCCATTGTTCGCGCCGTGCCTCTCGAAAGTAATGAACGCGAAGAACTCTGAAGCGGCAAACGCGGTTCCGTCAACTCCGAATCCACCCACCAGAAGGACGGTGTCTGGGAAGTACGTTGATCCGGTATGACCAAACCTCTGGATGGCCTGCTGCCCGGGCGGCATGCGGAAGAAACGATCACCTTTCACACTATAAATCTCCGGTTGGACCACCACGTCGCCGGGCGCTTCCCGCCGCCCGCCAAATAGAGCGACAAGATTGCCGAGCAGCCGCGTAGCAACGTGGCGAGTTCTAGGCGTGGTCATGGCTGCCACGTCGAGGAGTGTCAGGCTACCGTCGGCTTCGTAGTGCAGCCGGAAATTGACGTGTTCCGTCAAGTCGCCGTTGAAGAGCGTGCCGAACAGGGCGTGCTGTCCGTCATGGATCTGTGTCGAAGTGTGTCCGAACACTCCTAAAGGCAATAGTGGAGCCGAAAAGGGGTCATTGAGTGCAACGACCCGGTTGGAGAGAACTTCAAACGTGCGCAGATCGCGCCGCACGCCGAGGACTGGATCCGAGCCGTAGCTGATGTCGCCACGGCCTCCGTATAGATCAACGAAAACGCGCCCGGCGTTTCCAGACCGCACGATGGCACTGTGAAGCGTGCGACGGATCGGTTCTCCCTCGACGGGAACTGTAAGGAGTGTGCCCATGTCGGGATCGAGGACTTCTGCGGACTCGACGAGGTCGTACACCGATTGCAGATTATCCACGCGGCTGCCTCCAAGAATGAGAAGCCGTCCGTCCGGAAGCCGCGTCGTCGTATGTCCCGTTCTGGCCTCGCCGAGGCGCGCTTGTGATGTAGTGAAAGATGTGGCTCCAAACGGCAGAACATAGACGTCTGAGCGCGCCGCGCCACCGACGTACTCCGCGCCACCGACGACGAACAGATCAGCGCTGCGCGAGAAAGTAGCAGTGTGCCCGCCGCGCCCAGCAGGCAGCCTTGGAGCATTGAGCGTGAATCCAAAGGGCAGATGGAGGGCATACGTGGTGTCGATGCCCGTGACATCTGCCACGTCGATGGCTTCGAAGATGAGTTCGTTGATCCCGCGAGAGAGTACCCAGTCAATCTGCCAGATTCCACTATCCTGCCGTTGCATCGGCACGCCATTGAGGCGCACATCGAAAACTTCGCGAAAGGACGTCGCCGTCAGTGAGATCGTGATCGCCCGATGAGCGATGGTTTCGGACAGGTTCGGTTCAAGGATTTGGATCTGTGGCGTTTCCTCATCCACAAACGGGCGTTCGCAGGCTGTCAGGAAAAGCGTACAGAGTGCAACGGCAGAAACGAGGCGCACGACGGACGACGGGCGGGAGGACGTGTCGAGCATATGTACGACTACTTTTCAGGCCGGTTCGTTGCTGCCTGGGACGCTTCGTCGTATGACACCTCTTCCAGGACGAGGCCGTGTGGCGGTACTGCGGGCCCGGCCTCGCGCCGATCGCGAGAATTCAGGATCCGCTCAATGTCGTCTGCCGGGCGTTTGCCGCGGCCGATTTCGAGGAGCGTTCCGACGATCGTACGCACCATACCATGGAGGAAGCGGTCAGCCGTGACTTCAAGGTACCAGTCACCCGGGCGCCCTCCTGCTTCCCAGAGCACGCGGCGTACGTTGCATAACCGGTTGGTCGTTTCTGACTGCGTGCGGCAGAATGCCGAGAAGTCGTGCGCGCCGACAAGACGCACTGCAGCTTGGTTCATGAGCGTGAAATCAGGTGCCTGACGCAACTCCAATCGCCAGTTCCGATCGAGTGCTCGTGGGACTGTTGACACGTAATACCTGTACCGCCGTTGCCGCGCGGCGAAGCGTGCATGAAATCCGTCCGGCACATTCGTGAGATCAAGTACCGCAATCGAGGCGGGAAGGAGACCGTTGAGCTTGCGCAAGAGACGGAGCGGATCGATGCCTTTTTCGATTGAAAAGTGTGCAACCTGCGCGCGAGCATGTACACCACTATCCGTTCGTCCCGACCCAATGACTGTGACCGTGCGCTGGATTGCAACAGCCAGTGCGTCTTCCAGCGCCCGCTGAATGGTCGGATGGGCTTGCTGCCGTTGCCAGCCGCAAAAGTCAGTGCCGTCGTACTCAATGAGCAACCTGTACGTCATTCGATCGGGAGGCACATAGAGAGGCTGCCCAAAAATACGTAGTGCCGCCTGCCTTAAACCGAAGTTCCATCGGAATCCAAGCCACCTGAGTCGGTAACTCCTTGGCAGCAAGGCCTTAGTAGAGTCAGGGGGAGCGCAGGCAGTAACGCCACCGACTACTCAGAGAGGAAACAGACGATAAGAGCCTTATCGCGCACGGTGCGAGTGAGACGTTCAGCTTGCTGAAACCAGATGGCTCGGCGGAAGCGATCAGGCCGCAGACCCACCCGTCCCGTCTCGTCCGTACCTGCCGGACGGGCTTACATCGATCACGACGATGCCGATCTTGGCCCAGAGCCTCGGAGCGAGCTGCTCTTCGAGTCGTTCCTTCAACTCGGCCGGTGTCTTGGGCAAGCGTCCGTGAGGCGGCACCACCTTCATATAGTCTGGCCCGAACCAGAGCGCCAGGTAGACTCCGTGACCACCAGATTCCGGCGCGCGTGTGTACTTCGCCACCAGCTGTTCGTCCACCGCGCGCCAAATGTCGCGATGCGAGTTCTTCTTGATCTCTATCGGGATCGCGAGTTGGGAGCCGGCCGCCACTCGGATATCCGCTCTATTGTCATCGGCATATCGACCCTCTGCCTGTGCATCGACATTGTACGGCTGCAGCATCTGCGCTAGATCCGAGAGCAGCGCGTTACGGCAGTCGTCCTCGTGCTGAGGCTCCAGTAGCCTCCGCCGTGATTCCGGATCTCGGTGCCAATACTGGAGCCAGTCGCTCGTGGGACCATTCCGGATACGCTCCCCCAACTGTTCGAGAGCATCGAGCACAAATGCGGTGAGGTCCGTGACACTGGCAGGGGCGCCGCCCCGGAGAGTTTCTTGGATCTGCGCCAAAGTGAGGTCTTCCTGCTTGGCCACGCGGCGTTTCTTGGCCTGAGCCTCTCGCGCCTGGATAATCTCTACTTCCCACGCGCCTAGATCCGGATTGGAAGCCAACCGTTCGAGTGCGTCGGTGGCCTCGTCATGGGCGCGCCCAGCGAGCGTTCGGACCCATGACGTGAGCAGGGTTTGGAACTTCCTTTGCGTCACCTGCTCATCCCTAAGAAAACCAGCGCCTTCCGGCGGATTGAATCGACGAACGCGTCTCCCAAGTGTCTGGATGAGCTGGGCGAGCTCATCGGCGTGCCAGCCTTCAAGCGAAAGCGAGCCGCGCCGCCGCCGGTCGTGTGAGCCGAAGAAGTCGACGATATGCCGCACGCGAGCGTCGCCGCCGGCCACGAGGAAATCTACCAGAAGCGGAAGGCAGTCATCCTTGGCGACGAACAAACCGGCGCAAAGCCACTGAGCCCGCTGCGCTACGTCCATGCTGCTACGCCGGAGTCGCCTTAGCACGAGATCACGCAGCTTGGCGGTCGATATACCACTAGTTCCCGTAGCGGCCCAGAGGACTAGACGCAAGGACTCTAACTGCGGCTTGGTGCATCGCGTTGGAAAGACAGAGAACATCCGCTTGGCGGCGATCGGTGTCACGCGCTGGTATGCCGGATCGAAGCCCATGTCGTAGAGGTGCTGATCCGGCGGCTCCTTGGTGCGGACGCGGGCGTTGTGCACCGCGACCAGCGCGTCGGCCACAGCCCGGGGATACGAGTCCAGGGCTCGCAAATACCAAGACGGGCGAGTGTCCTCTTCGGCGATCGGAACGTTGTCGGGCAAGTATCGCTTGCTGGGCAATCTTGAGACAAGATAATAGCCCAGCGCTCGCCGCCTTCCCTTCTCACCTAGACGGGCCAGCGGATCGCTGCCCGCGCGCTCCTCCTCAGCCATGCCCGCCAGAAAGGGGACAGCGAAGTACGAAAGTTTCCTCTTCTCATGTAACCTAGTGATCTGG
Source organism: Rhodothermales bacterium (assembly GCA_012267425.1). Lineage (GTDB taxonomy): Bacteria > Bacteroidota > Rhodothermia > Rhodothermales > Bin80 > Plut-88865. Next base: position 24,096 of record JAAXGO010000166.1, on the reverse strand, counting down.
GCCAGATCCGGCAGATCAGCACGGTCGAGCAGACTGCGCAATCCTGCCAGCGTCGCTTCCACGAGGATCTTGTCGTGGTCGAACCACGAAGCCAGGCTCGCCACCGGACCATTACCCGGTCCTTCCTCAACAAGACCGTCGAAGTAGACTTGACCGAGTTCGTGCAACAGGGCAGGCGAACAGCGTCCCACCGCCAGTTCCTTCGTGTGCTGCCGTACCGCAGCTATCTCTGCTAGCCGCTGTTCCCGCAGCATCTCCGCATCGCGCTTCTTCCTCTCTGCATCCTTGCGTTTGCAGCGCGCCTTGGCCTCAAGGCGCTTGCTGTTCCACTCCCGCAAGGCTGGCGTGTCTCGCGCGGCGTGCGCTACTTCGTCGTCGGACAATGGCGGATCCCAGCCCTCCAGCGAGCGAATCGCCCACCAAGCAAGTTCTTCTGCGATCTTCGGCCGCCTGTCCCAAAGCTTCGCCGCGCGCACGAGACACCATTGGCGAAACCCGGCTGGCGACTCTTCTCCCAGGAATTTCCGGCCGATCGTTACATTAAGGAGTTTATGCCCGATTTCGGACTCCCGCCTGTGAAGGCCGGCCTCAACAAGTTCGTATTGGACTCGTTGACGCGACCTCAGCCAAGTCCTGATCGCCTCCTCAGCCTCGGTATCGAAGCCGCCGCGCCGGCGACCCCCGCTACCCGCCGGGACCAATCGCAACCGTTCAAGGTCCACTTCCACGAGCTCGAACCAGTGGTAGATCGAGCGTGTGTCCAGTTGGTCCCCGAACAGATCGAGCCCGCGCGCGACGAGCTTGAGAACGATGTTGTCCAGCTGCTGGTTCGCCAGCCTCGGAACCACTTCGGATGCACGAGCGCATAGCGAGTCGAGCAACTCCCTGATCTGCTCGTCGCTGGACGTGTCCACGAGACCGGTCCAGAATTTCTGGTAGGTGTCAAAGCGGTGCGGGTAGGGGGGAACGGCGAGATGATCCCAGATTTCCGCCGGCGGCAGATCTCTTGGATACATGATGTCAAGCAGCGTGCCAAACAGCTTGTTCCGTTCGTCCGGGAGCCGCTCTTCTTCAATGTCTTCCACGAGTCCGCGCAGCGTAGCGCACCGGATCGGGTTGTCGTAAAGAACTTGGTCCAGGACGCGAAGAGCCTGGCAGCGGACATCAGACCACCACGTTGCGTCGCGGACGATGTCCAGCAATACGACACGGTCAGAGGCCGATTGCGCTGGAGGACCGATACTCCCTTCCGTACGAGAATGAACCATCCGCGGGAAGCCGGAGAGGAGGAGAAGAACAAGATGCTGCCTAACGTCTGAGCGTAAAGAAGAAGCTGTCAACTCCCAGATCACCGCCTTACCTTGGCTGCCGGCAAAGGCACCGAGGGCGACCACAGAAGGCCAGACGCGCCCAAACTCGGTGCTTTTCTCAAGGTTTTCGAACAGCTCCCTTCGCTCCCTAGCCTCAAAACTGCTCGCGTCTCCGTCGAACGCCACGGCAACTGGATCCGCGCGAATCAAGGTCGTCCTGGCTTGGGGGCTCACGGCAGCGAGCCAGGCGGAAAGCCCCCGGAGATCGGGCAGGGGAATCGCGTCATCACCCATGAGCAGCGAAAGCGTGCGCCTCACGGTTACTCCGTCGCGAGCGCGAATCCTTTCGTCCAAGTATCTGGCACCCAGAAACTCGGCCACAAGCCGATGAGTCGGGATTCGGCAAGTGGAGGGACCTCTGAAAAGTCCAGACTCCAGAGCAGCAAACAGGGTGTTCCTGTCCCCACCTTCCACTTGACTCAAGGAGAGAATGTCGGGATCGTCCGAATCGGTTGTCGTCCAGCCACCCTTGCCGGCGATCAACATCAGCGCCGCCAGCTTTCCTACCGCGCTTAGAACTGCATCGCGGGAGGGTCGCGCCATCCCACGGCGGGCGTCCCGGTGCTCATTGTTCCGTTCCCCAACTAGCTCCTGGCAGGCTCTCTCGAAGGCCGCGCTGGGGCTATCAGGCCAGCCAGCTACCTCCACAGAGTTGAGGAGTACCATGAGCAACTGAGGATTCCAAAGGAAGGCATCCAGCCCGTGCTCGAAGGCCACGAGTATGAATTCGTCGGCGTCGTCTCGCTGGCGAGAAACGATTTGCCGAATGCCCTCTCGATCCAGCGGGTTCAGCTGCAGGACCCGAATCGGTGCAGCACCCGAAAGGGAGGAGAATTCCCGCTGATCTCCAGGTCCCAGCCAGCTACCAGAGCGGCACGACAGGCGGAACGGGGGGCTCCCCAGCGCCTCGAGCCGACCCAGAATCTTGTCCAGTGGTGCTCTCGGATCCGCACCACCGGCACGCGCCTCGTCCAGTCCGTCAATGAAGAGCGGTCCTCCTCCGTGCCAGTCGGGATGACCCTCGAGGCTTCGACTCATGAAGCGTCGCGCCGTGATGGGATCTGGAGCGCATACCCGGTGAGCTTCCGTCTTGAACTCCGTGCTCTTGCCCAGGCCTGGCTCACCCAACAGGACGTAGCCGTGGTCCGACCGGAAGTGGGTCAACGACAGGCTCTCATGTTCGAACCGCTCGTCGTCCCTCGGCTCAATCAGTTTTACGGTGCGGGGTACAAGCGATTGCATATCTCTTCCAGCCAATCGTCAGCGCCCAGCATCAGGAACTCGTTGAGTGGAATTCCACCCGTACCTACCACCACCGTCCTGGCGTCTCGGAAGCGGTCGGCGAAGGCGTCCAGACCGGATTGGCTCCGTGATTTCCCGCTCTTGACCTCAATCCCGAGCAAGTGGGGGCCGCGGGCGATGACGAAGTCGACTTCGTGCGGAGGGACGCGCCAGAAGTGGAGCCGGGTCGCGGTACCGCGAGTGTTGTAGAGATGCGCGCCCACTGCGCTCTCCACAAGCCGACCCCAATAGGATCGATCAGCCCGCGCTTCTTTGAACGTGTATCCGGACGGTGCCGTCATTAGCGCCGTATTGAGCACAATGAGTTTGGGAGGAGAGGCTCTCCCCCCGTGTGGGGCCGGTGTGTATCGGGACAAGGCAGTGACTAGGCCCGCGTCGGAAAGGAGATCGAGGTACCGGGCGACGGTCGTCGTGTTGCCAACGTCCTGAAGCTGGCCGAGCAGCTTGTTGTAGGATATGAGCTTACCGGAATACTGCGGTGCCAGATCCATCACCTGGCGCATCAGCGCCGGTTTCCTGACCCGTGCCAGCCCAACGATGTCCCGATCTATGGTGGGCGCGACAATTGAGTGCGTGATGTGATTCTGCCAAGCGGCGAGCCTCTCGGTTCCCGATCCCTCGGATAACGCACCCGGATATCCACCAAAGAACAGATACTCATCAACGGACAGATCAAATGCCGTCGCCATCTCCCGGAGTGACCAGTGAGTAGTCGGCAACGCGTCGAACCGACCGACCAAGCTCTCGTTCAATCCGGTGAGCATCCGCCAGGAGGCCGACCCCAGGACTACAACACGGAGGGGGTATCCCGCTCGCCGATCCCTGTCCCAGAGTCCCTTCACGATGCCCGACCAGTTCGGGACGAGCTGAATCTCGTCGAGCATCAGCACCAAGCCCCGCTCGGATCGCACAGAGGCTCGGCGCGCGCGCTCCCAGAGTTCGACAAGCCACGCCCCGTCGGGCGTGGCACCCACCAGAGCGATGTCTATGGCGTCCGGCCACCCCAGCAAAGGAAACTGGGCAGGGGTTGGGTCGTCCGTGGCAACGTACCAACACGTATACCCCGACTCGGCCAGCAGTTGGCATGCCCGGACTGCAATCGTCGTCTTCCCGGTCTGCCGAGGACCGGTAATTGCAACGATCCGCATGGTCGGGCCTTCCTTCACGAGTTCGATGATGCGCCGTACTTGCGGGCGGTCGTATGTATCCATACATATAAGATACTAAACTGAGAAAGAATATACTATAACGTACTATTCGACATGAATCGGCGATCATGGGCGACAAAATCCAGGGTCTTGACCGTCGATCGGGCTAGAGAAAGGCCGAGATGCTTCTCCAGAGCGCCACGGCCTGATTTATCCGGTATCTGACCCTGAGATGACAGGGCAAATGCACGATGGTTCAGGTAGAGCCTCTAGCTTGTCCACCAGACCTACTACTCCGCTACGCTGCCGCCCATTGCAGGGATCTTCAGCGTACTGGAGAATGGGATGGATGTCTTGCATTGCCCATAGACCTCCTGGATCTTCCCTCGATACCTGCAACACCAAGTATGGCGTTGTGAGAGACTATGCCACGCTTTTGAATATTCTCCGATGAACCGCACATGGTCGGAAGCGACACTGGGCTGTCAGCAACAGACGCACCCTCCAGCGGCTTGTCACGTTCAAAGCCCTCGAGACTGGAGGCGATGCACTGGGATACCTTGGCCGACTACAGTATCTACCTGACCGGCTTCATGGCAAGCGGGAAGAGCTCGGTCGGCCCTATCGTCGCGACGAAACTCCGCTTGCCGTTCGTGGATCTGGATATCGTCATTGAAAGGCGAGCGGATCGCAGCATTCAGGAGATCTTCGATACCGAAGGTGAAGCCGGATTTCGCGAACTTGAATCTGCCGCACTCGAATCGGCCAAAGTCCCTGGGGTGTACGCGCTTGGGGGAGGTGCGCTGATAGGCGCTGACAACTTGGCTCTGGCACTTCGGCGTGGTATCGTGGTGTACCTGGAGGCAAGCCCGGAAGAACTGGTACGCCGCCTTCTGGATTCTGAAACCGTACGACCGCTCCTAGTAGACAAAACTGGTCAGCGCCTGTCCGCGGCCCAGCTGACCATGAGGGTCTCCAGCCTTCTGGCAGCTCGGCAAGCACAGTATCAACGCGCCCACTTGTCCGTACGGACCGACGGGCGAAGCGTTACAGAAACCGCGGAGAACGTCCTGTCGGCTCTCCGACGTCACTTGGCCAGTCGAAACGAGCGCCGGTGATGCAGTGAGGGCCCGACTACCTCAAGCCCCGCATAGTGCGCCTGCGTAGGGTATCCCACATTCGTATTCCACCCATAATCCGGATACTGCCGGTGAAGGTCGCGCATCAAGCGGTCGCGCGTGACCTTGGCAATGATGGACGCGGCAGCGATCGAATGGCTCTTAGCATCGCCCCCGACAACGGTCCTGAAAGGCAGCTCGCAATTCGGAAAACATCGATTGCCGTCAACGAGAAGGAAAGAAGGCGCCGAATCCAAGGCCTCCACGGCGCGCCGCATCGCTTCGAGCGCCGCATGGAGGATATTCATGCGATCAATCGTCTCCGGGTCACAGATGCCGACGCCGACGGCCAGGGCCTTTTCACGGATGATACGGTAAGCTGCCTCGCGGCCGGAAGGACGCAATTTCTTGCTGTCGTCAACACCGGGGATGAACGTACCTTTGGACAGGATCACCGCTCCGGCAACGACCGGGCCAGCCAACGCTCCACGACCCACCTCGTCCACTCCCGCAACATGTGAGTATCCCTCGGCCCACAGTGCCCTTTCAATCATCAGCATGCGGTCAGACATTGCGAAAACCCTTTTTCCAGTCCGTGAAACCTGTTACCTTGATAACCGTCTCAGATTACGAGAATTCGTTCCCCCTGCGGGAGCGGCGTGGCGGCGAAGAGCACCCTCAGTGCAAGTTGGACTTGGTTTGGCCACGCCTCAGCCTGGCCAACCGGTTTCGCCTGTAGAAATGCGGACCAGGCTGCGAATGGACACGGGTCTGACCATTGCGGTTCCGCGCGTGTGCTGCATTCGCTGACAGTCGAGACGGGTCACCGCTTCTCCGGTTCACCACTTTCGTACACCGTTCGTTTCCGCCGGCATGCCAGAACAACCCTTTCGCGGAATCCTCGAGATCATCGGCGACAAGAAATTCGGGTTCATCCGCGAGTTCCGCTCGGACATCCCCAAGGGGACCCGCGACCCATTCTGCTCACCGAGAATCATCCGTAGCACAAGACTCCGCGACGGCGTGGTTCTCGAAGGCCTGCTGCGCCCCGGGCGCAAGGGCGACATGCAGGTCCACCGCGTCTTCAAAATCATGGACGTGAAGCCGAAAGTGTGGGCCGGCACACGCGAATTCGAATCTGGCCGCATCGTGTACCCTGACGAAAAACTCAACCTGATCAAGAGTCCGCGAAACATCACGATGCGCGTCGTCGATCTGGCATGCCCGTTAGGCAAAGGACAGCGGGCACTCATCGTTGCACCGCCGCGCACCGGAAAAACCGTCATTCTGAAGGAAATAGCGGCCGCCTGCTCGGCAAACCACCCTGAAGTCCGCCTCGTCGGACTCCTGGTCGACGAACGGCCGGAGGAAGTCACCGACTTCAAGCGCACTACCGATGCGACGATCTTCGCCTCGTCCAGCGACCGGGATGAAACCAATCACGTCCGGGTATCCGTGCTCGCGCTAGAATATGCGAAGCGGCTCGTGGAGCTGGGACATGACGTCGTACTCCTTCTCGACTCGCTCACACGCCTCGGGCGCACGTTCAATCTCTGGGGAGAAGGCAGCGGCAGGACGCTTTCGGGCGGCCTGGACGCAGGGGCAATGAAGATCCCGCGGCGCATTTTTGGATCCGCGCGCAATATTGAAGGAGGCGGCTCGCTCACTATCGTGGCAACGGCGCTCATCGAAACAGGCAGCCGCATGGACGAAGTCATTTTCGAGGAATTCAAGGGCACGGGCAACGCCGAAATCGTCCTCGACCGCCAAATGGCCCACAAGCGCATTTGGCCGGCCGTCAATCTGCGTAAGACGGGAACGCGTAACGAAGAACTTCTGTTGGGCGACAAGTTGCATCAGCACCACCGTCTGTTCCGCGTTCTCAACAGTCGCAGCCCGATCGACGCGATGCAGGCGCTCGTCCGCCACATGCAGCAGTTCCCCTCCAACGAAGCGATGCTGGACGGGCTCATTCCTGAGCTGTAGTTAAGCTTCTCACTCCATATTCAACCGGCGGACATGGTTTCGGCCGTCGGCGCGCGGTAGCTTGCTGCACCAAACCAAACTCACTGTCGGAGAGGATTGGAGATGAGAAGACTCGATACGATCGTCTCGCTATGCAAGCGACGTGGATTCATCTTTCCTTCGTCCGAGATCTACGGCGGCCTCGGTGCGGCCTACGACTACGGCCCGCTAGGCGTCGAACTCAAGCAAAATGTGCGCGACTCGTGGTGGAAGGCAATGGTCTACCGGCACGACAATATCACTGGAGTGGACGCTTCCATCCTAATGCATTCTGGCGTTTGGAAAGCTTCCGGCCATGTTGACGCATTCCACGATCCACTCATCGACGACCGCCAGTCGAAACGTCGCTACAAGGCAGATCAGCTCATCGAAGGCCATATCGAACGTCTTCGCACCAAGGGCCGCAACACGCGGGCCGACCAGGTTCATGAGCGTCTCATCGCCGCACTCTACGCGGAGAACCTGCCGGCGGCCCTCCACGCCATCATCATGGACGAAGAGATCCGCTCCCCCGATTCCGGGGCCTTTGACTGGACTGACGTGCGGCAATTCAACCTGATGTTCGAAACCCACGCCGGCGCACTCAAAGAAGCGTCAAGCACCATCTACCTGCGTCCCGAAACCGCTCAGGGCATCTTCGTCAACTTCCACAATGCGAAAGAAACCGCGCGCCTCAAGGTGCCCTTCGGCATCGCGCAGGTCGGAAAAGCCTTCCGTAATGAAATCGTAGCCCGGCAGTTCATCTTCCGGATGCGTGAATTCGAACAGATGGAAATGCAATACTTCGTACGGCCCGGCACGCAGATGGAGGCATACGAAGAGTGGCGGGGACGGAGACTTCAGTGGCACGTGAACAACGGCATCAAGCCAAGCCGGCTGCGCTGGCACGTCCACGAGAAGCCAGCACACTACGCAGACGCTGCAGTCGACATCCAGTACAAATTCCCGATCGGCTGGCAGGAGGTAGAAGGCATTCACTCACGCACTGATTATGACCTCTCCCGCCACGAAGAGTACTCCGGCAAGAAGATGGAATACTTCGACCCACAAACAAAAGAGCGCTTTATACCCTATGTGGTGGAAACCTCAGCCGGTCTTGATCGAACGATCCTGATGCTCCTCTGCGAGGCGTACACCGAAGAAATGGTCAAAGGCCAACGGCGGGTTGTTTTGCGGTTCGATCCCGCCATCGCTCCGATCAAGGCAGCCGTCTTTCCGCTGGTCCGTAAACACGGTATGCCAGAAGTGGCCCGCGCGATCGCCGACGACATTGCCAGCACATGGAACGTCTTCTACGATGACAGAGGCTCGATCGGTAAGCGCTACCGCCGAATGGACGAGGCTGGAACGCCGCTTTGTATCACTGTGGACGGGCAGACGCTCGAAGACGGCTCCGTGACGATCCGGGATCGCGATACGCTCGCACAAGAGCGGATTCCGAAAAACAACGTCTTCGCCTACATTGCAGATGGTCTGCACAAGTAGCCGCGCTCAGTCCACAGGCCTGAGTTCCGCGGCAACGCGCTCTACGCCCTCCCACACTCGCAGCGCATTGCCGCCGAGAATCTTTTCAAGATCGTCGTCTGAATAACCGCGATCAAGGAGCTCGGCAACCAACGTGGGATACGTAGACACGTCGTGCAAGCCGCGCGGTAGTGCCGTCACTCCGTCGAAGTCGGATCCCAGCCCGACGTGATCGACACCGACGAGCCGAACGACATAATCGATGTGGTCTGCCACGTCACCGAGTGTGCCGATCGGATTCGCCTTGCGCTCGCGTTCGCGATACAGTGCGCCACGCTCGGAGCTCAGGTCGATGTCGTCTTCCGCAAGATGGTGTTCGATACGTTCGCTAAGTAGATCGCTTCGCTTTCGATACGTGCCTCGAAGAAACGTTGACCCAAAGCTGATCATGATGACGCCACCTTTTGCAGCCAACGCCCGGATGAGATCGTCACTCATGTTGCGCTCCCACGCTGGCGTGAAGTACCGCACCGACGAATGGGACGCAAGCACCGGGGCTCTTGAGCGCCGAATTACCTGTGCGGCAGCACTGTCGGTGAGGTGTGACACGTCAACGATGATGCCCAGGCGGTTCAGTTCATCGACCACCCGTTTGCCAAAGGGGCTCAGGCCTCCCCACGTGCGCGTGGTATCATATGACGAGTCACTCAAATGATTGTCGCGTGCGTGTACGAGTCCCACATACCTGATGCCTCGCCTGTAGAAGTGGGCTGCATCTGTCAGAGTCTCGATGGGAGCACCGTTTTCCATGCCCATCGGCAGCGAAATGCGTCCTTCTGCCTTGTGGCGTCGAACGTCTGCAGTGGTATTTGCAACGCCGAACTTGTAGGGCGCACGTGCGGCAATGCCTTCTACCATGTCGATGAGCAAATCGGCACGCGCCTTCGCCGCTCCTTCGACGCTCTGTAGCTCGCTCGGGATATAAATCGACATGAACGGTGCGTTCAATCCGCCTTTCACCGCTCGCGGCCAGTCGAAATCACCCGCAAGCGTCGCCTCCGTAACGTCCTCTTCAAACTGCGTCATCCGGTGCGGCACATCAATGTGACCGTCCACGATGATGAAGCGATCAGAGAGCTCGCGCGCACGCTCTAAATGCGCCTGGTCCGGGCCGGACGGCACACAACCTGCGACCGCGGCCGCCAAAAGAAGGGCGGTGCGTTGCATGGCCGTGCTACTTGGCATACGACACCTTCCGTACCTCACGGATCACTGTGACGCGTATCCGACCAGGATACTGCATTTCGCGCTCGATGCGCTCGGATATGTCGCTGGCGAGCTTTGCAGCATTTTTGTCGGAGACCTTATCGTGGTTGACGAGCACGCGCACTTCGCGACCGGCCTGTATGGCGAACGCTCGGTCTACGCCATTGAACGACGACGCAATGTCTTCGAGATCCTCAAGACGCTTGATGTACGACTGCAACGATTCCCTCCGTGCGCCGGGCCGCGCGCCGGATATCGCATCCGCGGCCTGGACAACAGGAGAAATCAGCGCCGTCATCTCGATTTCGTCGTGGTGTGCGCCAATTGCGTTGCAGACATCGCCAGCTTCGCCGTACCGCCTGCACATCTCCATCCCCGCAAGCGCGTGCGGCTGATCGACCGCATCCTCGATCACCTTGCCGATATCATGCAGCAGACCAGCACGGCGAGACTTCGTGGTATCGAGCCCTATCTCGGCCGCCATAATCGATGCAATCCGGGCCGTCTCCATAGAGTGCGCAAGTAAGTTCTGGCCGTAACTCGTTCGGTATCGCATTCGGCCGATATGGCGGATGATTTCAGGGTGCAGGCCGTGCAAATTAAGATCGATGATGGTCCGTTCGCCTATCTCGACGATCTCTTCGTGCATCGTGGCCCTTGTCTTTTCGACTACCTCCTCGATACGGGCTGGATGGATCCGTCCGTCCCGAACCAGTTTGTCAAGTGCGATCCGCGCTATTTCCCGCCGGACTGGATCGAAACCGGACAGGATGACGGCTTCGGGCGTATCGTCGACGATGACCTCAATGCCGGTGACTGCCTCGAAGGCTCGGATATTGCGCCCTTCGCGTCCGATGATCCGACCCTTCATTTCGTCGGACTGGATGTTGACCACCGACACCGTGTTTTCGATGGCGTGACTGGCAGCCGTCCGCTGAATTGCCGAAACGATCACCTTCCTCGCTTGGCGGGCAGCCGTCAGCTTTGCCTGGTCACGGATATCTTGGATATGTGCGGACGCCTTCAAGCGGGCTTCGTCGATCAGATCTGCACGCAACGCGTCACGTGCCTCGTCCGCCGACAGGCCGGAGATCCGCTCCAAGGCGCGTCTTGTTTCGCCGACGAGGCGGTCAAGTTCTTTCTTTCTTATCTCGAGGCGCTTCTTGCGACTGTCGAGCGACGATTCGAGATCCTGAAGAGAGGCACGCCGGGTGGTCGCTTCGTGAAGCAGCGTGTCGGCATTTGCGCGCAATAGCTCTGCCTGCCTGTGCGTCTGCTCCGCCTTGCGCCGGAGAGTGTCGAAAAGGTCGCCTGCTGATTGGAGGAGTCTTTCGCGTTCGTTGACGCGCTGAGTGCGGCGGTTGAGTCGCTCGTGCCGCTTCGCCACTTTCCGTTTGGACCGCCTCAGGGCGCGTTGGCTTTCTTCCCGCTCTTCATCCAACACTCTGCGTCTTTTTGCAAGTGCTGCGTTCGCACTTTCCATGTGCTCCTGCCGCTCCCTGGCGGCCTGCTCGCGGGCTTTTGCGCGGATCTCTTTCGCCTGCTGCTCGGCGACGGCCAGTTGGCGTCGGACGCTGCGGACAAGAATCCATTTATATACGGCGATACCACTTCCAAACGATATCAGGGCGACGGTCGACAACAGCAAGGCTGTCATGCCGTCCATGGAATGCAGTTTGTCTGGTGGAGTAGGTCTCCAGCAAGTACCTATAAGAAATACCCCGTCAGGTTCCGTACCTGACGGGGTACGCATGAATTCGCTGGCCCGAATCCGCAGCGGAGGGGTCCAAGAACCCCGAAAATACACGGTGGGGGCCGCTCAGATTCTTCCACCTTCCGCGGTTCGCGCATCTCCGCGCGGAGACCTCACCTCATGGCGAGGATGCGGCCTGACGTCCAAACCCGAAGGCTAGCTCCCTTTAACGAAATTGTCGGTTCCTTTTGCCAGCGCCGCTGCGGACTCCGGCCAGAAAAAGTAGGGCACCTGTAACAGCCCCTCCAAAGGGCTGTTCCACCGAAGGGTGCCCCGTCTATCCAACCATTTCCGCTGTCTGCAGTGCCCGTTCGAGGTCGTAGTCCATCCTCTTAAGCTCTACATCGAATGCCTCTTTCAACCTCTGCGGCACTTTCCGGGCTGTATGCAATTCGTCCGCGAGATCCAGCGCCGTCATCACGGCAGCGACGATGTCGGACTGCCCGGGATACGCACGCTTGAAGCCTCTCAGACGGGCATCCACGCCGTCGGCTACTGCACGTATTTCCTCTTCTTGCGCTTCCGGGATGCGTAGTGGGTAGTCTCTCCCGAGAATGCGTACGCGGACCAGTTTCTGCATTGCTTAGCCGGATTCGCGTGCCAGGTAGGAGTCAATCGTTGCGATGAAGGCGTCGACTTTCTCCCGGAGCTCATCGGGGTCCTCATCAAACGCAAGCACGGTTCCATCCAGATCCACCAGTGGGCGGGTTTCAAGCTCGCGGATGCGTTCGGCAAGCGCCATGTTCTCGCGGCGAAGCCGCTCGAGTTCACCGGCAGCCTTTCTTATCCTGTCGCGCAGCTTCGTAAGCGACTGCAAGCCAGCCAAGGAAACGACTGGACTCGCCTTCACACTGTCTGCTTCAGGACGTGCCTTATGACCGGTATCCGACGCTGAGCCGTTCGTCATGGGCTCTATGAAATTGAATTCGCGCTGACCGCGGCGACTCGCAACAAAATGTAACCGCCAAGCCTCAACAAAAGGTTCACCCGAACGGCACTATCTGCAATACGGATTACCTTTATTGGCGGAGTTTTGCTCCGAATTTCTTCGCCAAGCGCCGAACGATTGCGCGTACGCGGTAGTCTACTTCCTCATCTGTCAGCGTCTTGTCGGCACCGAAGCAAAGGGCGAAGGCAACGCTCTTGGCGTCCGGTTCTATCCGCTCGCCCTGGTAGAGGTCAAATACTTCCACGCTCTTTAACAGTGGTCCACCACTCTTTCGGATGGCGGCCGTCATAGGGCCAACAGCTTCGCACTTGGCAACCACAACGGCTATGTCGCGCTCAACCGTCGGATGGCGTTCGACGGCCCGATACGTGGTGTGGGATTGCGCTCCGCACAGGTGAACAAACTGCGTCCAGTCGAATTCGGCAAAGTAAACAGGCGTACGTAAGTCGGCCTTTGCGCGCGCAATACTACCTAGAGGGATGTCCCCCGAATAAACCGTAAGGCGGTAGTTGGTAAGCTGCGTAGCCTCGTTGTGCGCCTCGAAACGGACCCTCGGAACGTGGAGTTGCTCGAAGATCGACTCTACGTCGCCTTTGAGATCAAAAATGTCGGCCTCGCGGGGCTTACGATCCCAGGTCGTCGGGGCATCGAGACCCGTTACTCCCATGATGAACGCCTCGCCTTCGTCGTAGCCGTCAATAAACGTTCCAGTGCCATTTGTGCGCCGAAAGACGTGCCCGAATTCGTAGAATCGCAGCGCGCGTTGCCCGTGATTCTGATTGTGTTCCATCACTCGCAGCATCCCGGGCAGCAATCTCGGCCTAAGCGTCGTCATGGACTGCGACACCGCGTTGAGCGTTTCAACGACGGGGCCCGTTCGGCCCAGCACTGGATCGATGAAGCGCTCCGCTTCTTCCCTGCCCAGCAGCGAGTTCGTTACGATTTCCCTGTAGCCTCTTCCAACGAGATAGGTACTGATGGCCGAACGCAGGAGGTCCGCCTGCCGCTCGCTCGGCACGAAGCTCGGAATCGGTGTGCTTCGAGGCTCTGCAATCGCGTCATACCCGTGGATTCTGGCTACTTCCTCGATGATATCGATTTCGCGCTCCACGTCTGGGCGGTGCGTAGGAACCTGGCAGCGAAGGATGTCACCTTCTGCTTCGGCTACCCCAAATCCTAACGCACGTAGAATGCGCACGACCTCCGGGCGTGGGATGTCGGTGCCCAAGACGTGTGCAATACGCGCGAGACGCAAATCAATTACAGGCATCTCAAGGAGATTAGGGTGGGCGTCTACCATGCCGGACACGAGTGTGCCTCCACCCAGATCCACCATCAGTTGTGCGGCCCGAGCCGCTGCCCATACCTGTCCATCGGAATCAACGCCGCGCTCGAAGCGGTACGATGCATCCGTTGAAAGTCCCAACTTTTTGGCCGCCCTGCGCGTGATGTACGGGTCGAACCAGGCACTTTCGATGAGGACATTTGTCGTGGTCTCGTCAACCTCTGAGTTTGCACCACCCATCATGCCGCCGAGCGCGACGGAACGCCCTGCGTCGCAGATCAGCACCGTTCCTTTCATCAAGATGTGGTCCTTGCCGTCAAGCGTCGTGAAGCGCTCCCCTTCTGGAGACTGTCGCACTACGATGCGGCCACCTCGAATTCGGTCGTAATCGAACGCGTGCAGAGGCTGGCCGCATTCGTGCATCACGTAGTTGGTGATGTCAACGACGTTGTTGATCGAGCGAAGACCGACAGCCTCCAGTCGACGCTTCATCCACGTCGGCGAGTCCCGGATCGTAACGCCGCGTACCAGAAGCGCGACGTACCTGCGGCATGCGTCAGGGCACTTGATTTCAACGATGACGTGCTTTGCGGTCTCGCCGCCCGCCTGCGGCAATTTCACGTCAGGACGCACGAGATCGGCTCCTGTGAGTGCCGCCACGTCACGCGCCACGCCGACGTGGCAGATGGCGTCCGGACGGTTTGGCGTCACAGCGATGTCAAGCGTAGCATCGCGCGCAAAGAGGCCTCGCCGGCCGAGGTAGTCGTCGAAAGCCTCTCCCACCTCGGCATCGTCCGGGAGTACCATAATGCCTGAATGGTCGCTGGATAGACCCAGTTCGTCTTCCGCGCAGATCATGCCATCGGACCACTCGCCCCTGATCTTTGTCTTCTTGATCGTTACAGGAACTGATTCGGCAGGATTCTCACGGCTTGGCAGCATGAGTTTGGCGCCGACGCGTGCAACTGCGACATGCTGGCCCGCAGCCACGTTGGGTGCGCCGCAGATGATCTGCAAAGGCGAGTCATCACCGACGTCAACCTGGCATACGGTTAGGCGGTCGGCGTTCGGATGTGGTCGTACTTCGAGAACGCATCCCACGGCCACGTCGTCAAGTGATTCTCCTACAACCGCGGCCTCTTCGACCTCCAATCCGCTCATCGTAAGAGCATGGCTCAGCTCCTCGAGCGAATATGAATAGTCTACGTACTCCTTAAGCCAGCTGATGGAGATCTTCATGGGCCAACCGCAGCCTAGAACTGTGCGAGGAATCGCACGTCGTTTTCGTAGAACAGCCTGATATCTTCAATGCCGTACTGCAGCATCGCCGGACGCTCTACACCCATTCCGAAAGCGTAGCCGGTGTACTTCTCCGAGTCTATCCCGACCGCATCGAGTACGTTCGGATCGACCATGCCTGAGCCCAGGATTTCCATCCAGCGCCCTTCTCCCGGCTTCTCGGGCAAGTCCCACCAGATGTCGAGCTCTGCGCTTGGTTCGGTAAATGGGAAAAAACTGGGCCTGAACCGCAGCCGCACGTCCTCGCTGAAGTAGGCGCGTGCAAACGTAAAGAGCACGTGCTTCAGATCCGCCATCGTCACGCCTTCGTCTACGACGAGCCCCTCAACCTGGTGGAAGAGACAGTATGACTTATAGGTGATAGTCTCGTTGCGATAGACGCGGCCCGGTGCGATCAGCCGAAACGGCGGATTCCCCGCAGCCATCGCCCGGATCTGGACCGGAGAAGTGTGCGTGCGCAGCATGATGCCGCCTGAAGACGACTCCGGTGCTTCCAAAAACAGCGTATCCTGCATGTCGCGAGCTGGATGGTCTGGCGGGAAGTTCAACGCCGTGAAGTTGTGCCAGTCGTCTTCGATTTCTGGTCCATCCGCGACGGTGAATCCCATGCGCCGGAAGATTCCGGTGATGTCAGCTAGCGTCTGTGTAATTGGATGAACCGATCCTGCAGGTACGGCCCGCCTCCCTGGAAGGGTGAGATCAACCTCTGCCAGCTTTGGCGCGGCCTTGAGTGCCTTACGCCCCGCTTTGAGCCTGTCGGTGGCCAGCTTCCGAAGTGCATTAAGCGATTTTCCTGCCGCGGGGCGTGCCTCCTGGGGCAGCTTCTTCATACGCTTGAACAACCCCGTGACAATCCCGCTGCGCTGGCCCAAAAAGCGAACCCGGAACGTCTCGCAAGCCTCCTCAGAACTAAGATCAGCGGCTGCAATATCTTCCGTCGCCTGCCGAACGTCGCCGGACAAGAGCTCCGCTGCGGTCTTTTCATCCGTGTTCATCGGTGCCTACCGCCGGCTTCGTTGCAAAAAAAAACCCGCCTCACCTGCCGTCGCAGGGGCGGGATTGAATGGTGGGCATCCTGTTTGCCACAGCCTCTCAGCGCCCCCTTCAGGGAAAGGCGCCGAAGAAAAATCGGTTTCGATGGGCGTCCATCACTGAACTATACATCGTTGGCCACCTGCACCACGCGTGTGAACGCAGCGGGATCATGCATGGCGAGATCAGCAAGCGCCTTGCGGTTCAGGCTGATTCCCGCTTTGTCAAGCGCGTGCATCAGTCGCCCGTAGGTCGTTCCATTAAGGCGTGCTGCGGCGTTGATGCGAGAAATCCACAGCCGACGGAATTGCTGTTTGCGTTTGCGTCGGTCGCGGTAGGCGTATTGCAGCCCTTTCTCGACCGCATGCTTGGCCACGGTGTAGATCTTACTGCGACCTCCCCAATAGCCCTTTGCCATGCGGAGAATTTTCTTGCGGCGGCGCCGCGAGGCCACGCGGTTACGTGTACGAGGCATGGTGTTCTTGCGTGTCAGAATTGGCCTTGTCGGGCCGAATCAGCCTCCAAGAAGCCGGTTGATACGAGGCTGGTCGGTCGGGTGAACGAGCGCTTTCTTGCCCAAGTTGCGCTTCCGCTTCCCATCCTTCTTAGTTAGGATGTGGCTTTTGAAGGCTTTCTCGCGCTTGAGGCGTCCGGTGGCGGTGCGCTGAAATCGTTTCTTGGCGCCGCTGTTGGTCTTCATCTTGGGCATGCGACTCACTCCCTGGCTTGATCGGCCCCGGTCAACGTAATGGACCGAGTGTCGTTCCGCAATGGTGGGCGGATGACCGAGAATAGGGCATTCAGCCGGACACGGCAAGCTGCGGCGGCCGAATCCCCAGGATCTTGATACGCTACTTGGGCTTTGAGGGCGCGAGGATGGTCGTCATGCGGCGGCCTTCCATGCGCGGTGCCTGGTCGATTTTCGCGACATCCTTGAGAGCGTCGACGAAGCGCGCCAGGACTTTCATCCCTTGATCCTTGTAAATGATGTCACGGCCCCGAAACTGGACATAGGCCCTCACCTTGTTGCCCTCTTCCAGAAACTGCCGGGCGTGCTTGGTCTTGAACTCGAAATCGTGCGTATCTGTCCGCGGCCTAAATCGTACCTCCTTCAGCTGCATCTGGTGCTGGCGCTTTCTGGACTCCCTTTCCTTTTTCTTCTGCACATAGAGATACTTGCCAAAGTCCATGATTTTGCAGACGGGCGGCTCGGCGTTCGGCGCTATCTCAACAAGATCAAGGTTCTGCCTCCCGGCCAGTTCCAGCGCGTGCCCGATCGAATACACTCCGTGATTGCCCTTTGGATCTACGACTCGAACATACAGGGCACGTATGTCATCGTTTACACGGATTCTGTGTCTTCTTGCGATGGTATTGCCTCACTCAAATGGAACGTACGACGAATTCGGAACACGGCGGAGCGCGTGCGTAGGCCTCCAGTTGGAATCTACGGAAGCGACGGAAGGTTTCCCGCCGCATTGCCAATTCCGCGCCGGAATCCAGACCTGTGCAACTTCCCCCCGGGTCAGTCCGGTGGTGGGTCCTAATGGATTCGAACCATCGACCTCTACGATGTCAACGTAGCGCTCTAACCAACTGAGCTAAGGACCCGAACCGAGTCAGTCAATGCTGCAACCCGCCTGAACCGCTTTGTTACGTCCACGCCGGGCTGCAGGTCCCGAGCCCGTCAGAATCCCACGGTAAAATGCACGATAGGCCAGCGTGTCTGCGCGGGCGGCGGAGCAACAGCCAGCACTAGATTAGGCCCTTGACGGCGCGCGGCAAGAAGCGACGTCATGACGGCCAGGATGCGGTTGGTGGCCAACGCCGAAATCAGAAGTATCCGCCGCCTTTCCCAGGTGTCGGCCTCCTCCCTCAGGCTCCGATATCGCATCAAGTCTTCCTCGGACTGCCACTCCCACTGAAATCCCGGCACATCCACGTAGTAGATCCGATCCCACAGGCGGCGGCGCAAATGGTCTTCGCGATATTCTTCCGACGACCTGTACAGCCCGAGGTTGATGAGGAACCGGCGGTCCTTGTCCGCCAGGCTTACGCCGGCGCGACTGGTTGCCAACGTTCGGTAACTCTCCGCCGTCTGCTGTGCATGCCATTCAACGCCTACAAGCGAGAGCCAGAAACTTGCATCGGCCAGGACGTAGTACGCCGCTGATCCCTGCCACCGGCCTTCGTGCACATACCGGTGTCCAAAGCCCGGTGCTAGAAGACTGAGTGCGGCCGCCTTGCCCGGTGACTTGCCTCCGACTTCCTGAGCGGACGCGCGTCCGGAAAGAAAGGTCAACAGGAGTACCGGAAACAGGAACTTCATGCAGAGCGACTATATGAGCGCTAATCTAAGGGTCAACGCCGACAGCCTCCCAATTGTCCCGCCGTGAAACTCTCGCTCCGGCATCCGCACTCGTGGAATCTGTCACCTAAGCAGGCTGTCGAGCTCCAGCGCCGGCTTGCAGTACACGTCCGGGAACAAGTGTTGGCGCGTCCTCCCCGTACAGTAGCTGGCGTTGACGTGAGCATTCGTGACGGTCTGGCACACGTAGCGATTGTGGTTCTGAGCATTCCTGACCTCGTAATCGTCGACAGTGTCCTGCGGCGCGCCGACGTTCCATTTCCGTACGTACCCGGGCTGCTGTCCTTCCGGGAGCTGCCCGTTGTCATTCCGGCACTCGAGTCTTTTTCCTCTCTACCCGACGTCATCGTGACAGACGGCCACGGCCTTGCCCATCCCCGCCGCTTCGGGCTCGCCTGCCATTTGGGCGTGCAGCTCGACTGTCCGACATTCGGTGTGGCGAAAAAGCGGTACGTCGGGCGACATGACGAACCCGGACCGAAAAAAGGATGCACAACGCCTCTCCTCGACGAGAGAACTCACGAACGGCTCGGTACCGTAGTCCGCACGCGTGATCACGTACAGCCCGTATTCGTGAGTGTAGGTCACCGCATTACACTCATGGAGGCTGAGTGCCTTACGCTCTCGTTCGCTCGGGGCTACAGGATTCCGGAGCCTACGCGGCAAGCCCATCTGCTTAGCCGACGAAGCTAAGGCTGCGATTTTCGGGATCAGGATCCTTCCGTTCTAAGACCGTTAGGGCTGAGAACAAGCTCCGCTTCGAACTAGTAGCAACAATCATAAGATGTTGTATGACAATGGGTTATGATTCATAACTGTGGTTCGCGTATCACTTCGTAGAATATGCACATGTGAGCGGGATGACGCCGGATCGAATGGGACGGCGACGGACGAAGTTCGGAGCGAGGAAAAGTCGATAGATCCGCCAAACCAGGCAATCTCCCGCTCCCCCAAGAGCGGTTTCGTCGTCCTAACCCAATCCCGTCTCCGGTTTGTCCAGCGGCGGTTCCCGCGCCGAGGCTGAGCCATCTGTGACCGGCCTCGCGACTCCCTTCGAGTAACAACCCTCCCGATTCTATTCTCCCCCATCCACCAACTTCCGCAGGTCCGTCTCAATCTCTCGCCACTTCTGCGACAGATCGATCGAACACGCCCGGATCCGCCGCTTCACAAGCTCAAAACGGTAGTCGAAATCGCCATTAACCGCAGCATAGAGCAGCCACCCCTCCGGCTCAGGATCGTGAGAAGAGGCCTCCGCAGCCCAGTTCGTCACATAGGCAAAGATCTGGTAGAGGTGGCCCGAACGGACCCGCCTGCCGCCGAACTGCGAAGTAACCAACGGATGCTTGTAGAACTTGGTGTCGGCGATGATCGTGCGTTCGGGCGACCGCAGCACGATGTCGGTCTGCATGCCCGGAAGGTGCCGGAGGTCCGTCTTGCTTCCCTCCGCCCCGAACCAGTTGATCCTGGGCGCGCTCACCCGGTAGTCCGTCTCCCGTTCGCAGAACGTCCTCACGAACTGCTGGAACACCAGACCCATCTGGTGCTCGTCCTCGCGGAAGTCGCGGAACTGTGCCGTCCCTTCCTCTTCATTCACTAGGAGATTCTCGTAGATGATGCGGCAGAGGTGCAGGAGGAAGTTGTAGAACCGGTTGTTCCGGTGGATCTGGACGGTGCGGAACAGACTCGCGGTGAGCCGGACATCGGAGACCGCGTCCAGCTTCCTATACAGGCGTTCAGTCCGCCGTCTCTCGGCCGGATCCAAGGTCGTAACCAGAGTCAGACTGTGCAGAGTCGCCTTGAGAATCCGGTTCTGAGACACGTCGTAGCTCAGTTCGTCGAAGGCGCAGTGCGTCTTGCCGTTCAGCAGCAGATTCCGCTTTATCGTGGTCGCGAGATCGAGCTTGCCCTTGAGTCCGCGGATGTCTTCGTGGATGGAAAGGTAGTCGCGATCGAGCCCGCGGGAGACGAGCCGCGAGACGCCTTCGTTCAGAACCTTGGCGAACAGGTCGACCAGCCCGCCGAACTTCTCGGATCCGACATCGACCGTCTCCCCTTCCCCAACGTGGCCCCAGGCGTAGCAGAGGAGATAGTAGATGTTCCTGATCGGAATCTTCACTTCAGCAGCGCCCGGATCTCCCCGTCCACATGATCGGGACGATCGAACCAGTATTCCCGCAACAGGGGTTCGATCTCACGCCGGACGATCGCGTCGTACCACGACTCGCCGAATCCCCCGTCATCGTCGCCAGGGCAGAAGAAGCTGTGCCCGATCTCGAAGCCGGGGCCAAGGTTCCTGCGGTCGGCCCGAATCTTCTCGTTCAGCGCCGAGAATCGGACTACGATCTTCTTGACAAGCTCCTCGGGCACACCCACGTCGTTCAGATAATTGCTGAACTGATCGGTTCCGAAGGCAGGCGAAAGGCGAATAAACGCGAAGCGCCGCCGAAGTGCGTAGTCTACCATAGCCAGCGACCGGTCCGCCGTGTTCATCATGCCGATGAGGAAGAGATTCGCCGGAACGTGGAAGTCCTCGGCCTTGGGCGAGTACGTCAAGGGAACGGCGTACTCGGGACCCCGTTTGTCGGCCTCGATGAGCAGCATCAGCTCGCCGAAGATCTTGCTGAGGTTCCCACGGTTCACCTCATCGATGATGAAGACGTAACGATCGTCGGGGTTGGCCACAGCCTCGCGGCAAAACAAGACGAACACCCCGTTGTGCAGTTCGAATCCCCCTCCTTCCCTCGGCCGATACCCCTGGATGAAGTCCTCGTACGCATAGCTCTGGTGGAACTGGATCATCCGCACCCTCTCCGGGAGCTCGTATCCGATCACCCGGTAGGCTAGGCGCTTGGCTATGAAGGTCTTCCCCACACCGGGAGGACCTTCCAGGACTACGTTCTTTTTGCGTTTCAAGGCGTTGATAATGTGGTCGAACTCCGGCTCGGAAAGAAAGAGATCCTTTAAAGCTTCCTTGCGAGTGTACCTGCTGTTAATGGGTGGCGCATCCTCCATTAACCCGAAAGCGAACTGAAGCCAGTGCTTTTCGTCACTGAAATCAGTGAGGGTCTTGGTAGTCACCCGCCGATCCTTGGGGAGCGACCATTTTCCAGTGACCTCCCAGCGTACTTGGCGGATGTGCTTGCATTCGGAGCGCATCTCACGGAATTCGTATTCAGAGGTGATTACTCCGTGACCCAGGAGTACCGAGCGCCCCTGCTTTGCGATCACATAGTCTCCGGGTTGCATTTCGTAGGCGAATTGATAGCAGGCCAGAGAGTCCATCGTTGGATTGGTCGCTCCGTAGGCCCCGCGGATTCGTTCGTGAATGCTTTCCTTGCTCCCGTATTCTCGCAAATCTCCGAGATCATCCCATCCGATCGCGATGATCCCCTCTTCTTGGAACTCACCCCAGAACTGCGCACCCCTACCCGGCGTGAGCACCCACACCCGAGCCGTCCCGAACTTCTCCCGATACCATTGCTCTATAGGGGAGTCTACCTTATCCGGGTGCCACACCCACTGATAGGGTTCGTCGTGGAAATCGAAGTCTGGAGCGGCACCTTCCTCCTGGAGCTTTTTCCGGATGTCGAGGATCTTCCGATCAAGGACGACCCGGTCCGCGTGGTCGAACGCCGCCGGGTCTTCCCCGAATTTCTCCGCGAACGCACGCCCGATGGTTTTCTTCGGGTACCCCCTGGCGAAGGGCTCGAAGCAGTCGGGGAAGAGCAGGTACAGGAGAACGTGCCGAAGCTGGCGGGTTTTCGTCTCGTCTTGCTCCTCCAGCCACTTCGCGAAAGCCCATGGATCAGCAAGCCGAGCCTCGCGTTCCGAAGCGGGCAGCCGCGTCCATCCCTCCATCATTCGGATGAAAAAGAGAAATTCCCGCCACCGGTGGAAACTGAACATACCCGTATTCCCAATGCCATCGTCGAGGGCCTCGTTCAATTCAGAGAGAGCATCGGGCAACGGCTCGCCCGACCATTCCCAGACTTGGCGAATCTGTTGGCGCTTCGTTCCGGGCCGTATCGAGCCAGGTCTGGGGAACAGGTACATTACCCAGAACATTTCCGCCGCCAGCTGCTTCGCGGTTCCAGGTGCGCGGGCTAACTGTTTCTCCAGCTTCTCGAAGAAAGTCCCCTCACCCTCACGCGGGTTCTCCGCGAAGTACTTGACGAGGTATCCGACATTCTCCGAGGTCCACAGATGCCTATCGGTGAATACCGATCCGTTGCCTTGAAGGCAGCGGTCCCGCCAGAGGACAGCTGCACGGAGAACGGGGTGATCTGACGATGGTTTAGGCATCTCTACGAGTCGGTCTCTACCTTCAATTCGGTCCTTACCTCAAGGAAGACACCACGACGGGTGGGGTCGCGGCGGTCCGGGGGCAGCCACCCTATGACGTAGTCACTCCACCTCGGCGGCTTCGGCGAGCGTCGTACGCCGGGGTCGACCCACGGAGCACACGACCGAGCGGTAAGTGTTTTCGGTCGCTTGGTCATGCGCTCCCTTCCTTGGGTGTATATCACTTACTGTAACACTACAAGGAAAGAATACACCGGATCGTAACAGATTGCAAGAGACGACGCGACTCCGCATGTCACGCGGAACGCGTTGCAATACATGATGTTATGGAACTTTTAGCGGGCTATGCTGGACGGCCTCAGACCTCATGGACCTGCCGCTCGAGGTCCTCTGCGACCTGGGCAGCTGGAAGACCGCCCAAACGGTCCTCCAGTGCTATCAGGGTCGACGAGGGCCGGGCCAGGAGTGCTCTCGAGGCGTACCGGGAGACCGATTCCGCGTCCAATTAAATAATTAGCAAATATCGGACCCGAATCCCCGTAAGTCCCTATGGGCCCGGATAGACTTGAACCACCGACCTGACGCGTACTAGTCCGCCAATCCCTAACGCGGTTTTCCGGTAAAAATTCTCTATAGGAAACTCTGAGCAAATCCTGTCATATATTGATAATACAATTGTTTACTCATTTGTTAATACCATGTCTATACTGATGTTTTCCGACATAGCATACCAGGCACGGAAAAAAGCCCGGAAACAGGTATTCCTCGAAAAGATGGATGCCGTGCTGCCTTGGATGGAGTTGTTGGAGCCTATCAGGAAGCACTCTCCGAAACGGGGCAACGGGTGTCCACCTTAATTTGGCCGGAGGTGATCCGGCGGTTTGCCCAGATCAGCCTGGACCAGGTGCCGGATGAGATGACCATCTGTCGGTTCCGGCATTTTCTTGAGCAGCATGGTATTCAGGAAAAGCTCTTCGCCATCAGCAGGAGCTACATGGAAAAACACAGTGGCCAAAGAAGGGAGCAGTGCCACAATCATCAATGCGCCGTCGTCAACGAAGAACAAGCAGCAAAGGCGAAGGCCTGAAATTGAGATCGACAAAGAAAGGCAACCAGTATCGGCATGAAGCATACGTCGGTACCGATATCAAGGGGATCGCGCACAGCGTAGTGGTAACGCCAGCCAGCACGCACGATGCGGTGGTGATGGACGAGTGTTTACACTGGGAGGAGGAAGAGATCTCTGAGGATAAGGCCTCCGTGAGTGCAGAGCGGAAACGGCAAGCGGAGGCACGAGGAATCACGTGGCGCGTGCTCCGCAAGGCTACGATGAAGCGGAAGCTGACCTGTTCGGATACGCGGAGGAGCAATCGTACTCGGGCCCGTGCGGAGCACACCTGTGATCAAGAATC
>JAAXGO010000165.1 GCA_012267425.1 Rhodothermales bacterium | reverse complement strand
CGACTCCGCACGTCCCGAAAGACACTTGTTCGCCGCCTTCATAGCTAGTGCCTGGCGCACGGGATTTGCAGGCGCTTTGCGACAGTGACATCGATGGCTCTGTGGCATTGAGCCAGAAGGCTAAAGCGGCCACGATCGTCGACGATATGCTTGGCGCAGTGGCGGAGGCGCCTATCCGCTACATCAAGGAGATGATGGAATTCCGACGATTCAGCTTCCGCGGACTGCAGAAGGTTGAAGCTGTTGGGCCCTCGTCTGTCTTGCCCTGGATATCAAGCGGCTCCACATCACTCCAAACAGCCTGAACGGAGGGTGATCTACATACACATGCTAGCCACCAAGGCCTTTTAGCACCCGTTGTAGCCCCGCCGACCGGCTACACTGCTGGTCCACGTACTCCACGACTCTGCTCCAAACCCTTTTTGACCCCAATCCGTCACACAACGGCTCCACGGCCATCCCCATGCCACTTGAGCTCCTGCGGCGCAAGCGCTTAAAGCCCAAACGACTCCCCACAGGCACACGTCCTTGCCGCTTGGGGATTGAGGAAGTGGAATCCCTTACCGTCCAATCCGTCCGAATAATCCAGCTCGACACCGTCAATGTACAGACCGCTCCTGCCGTCGACCACAACCCGAACGCCTCCAGCCTCGGAAACGTGATCGTCCGATCTGATTGTGGTGTCCCACCCCAGATCATATGTAAGTCCCGAACAACCACCCGGCACCACGGTCACGCGTAACAAATCGGTCGTAGCATCGACTCCTTCCTCCCGCGCAATGTCCCGAATCCTCTCGATGGCCCGATCGGTTATCCTGATTTCCATCGTATTTTTCGTCAATAGTAGGAGAAGACCCGCGGCGGACCTGAAAGTCAAGGCCGAATGAATACCGCCGCGCAGCCAAGCAACAGGAACAGAGATTGTTAACGACAAGTTGTACCGAGATGTTCTCTGAGCCGCAAGTTGCCGGCCAATAACCACGATTTCGAATGAACACCGATACCCAATATCTGCACCAAATAGCCGAGAGTGAGTACAAGCACGGCTGGGTCACGGACATCGAATCCGATACCATCCCGAAGGGCCTGAGCGAAGATGTAATCCGCCTGATTGCCGCGAAAAAGCAGGATCCGGATTGGATGCTCGAATGGCGGCTGCGGGCATATCGCCACTGGAAAACTCTCGCGGACAACACGGACCGGTATCCCCGGTGGGCACACATCCAATATCCGGAAATCGATTTCCAGGACATAAGCTATTACAGTGCACCGAACTCCAATCCAAAGTACGCTAGCCTGGACGAGGTCGACCCGGAGCTGCTGCGTACTTTCGAAAGCCTCGGCATTCCGCTCGAAGAGCGAAAAGTCTTGGCAGGCGTCGCCGTAGATGCCGTGATCGACAGCGTGTCAGTGGCAACCACGTTCAAGGACGAATTGAGCAAGCTCGGTATCATTTTCTGCTCGTTCACGGAAGCCGTCGCAGAGCATCCGGAGCTGGTACGAAAATTCATGGGATCCGTCGTTCCGTATACGGACAATTTCTACGCGTCCCTGAATTCAGCAGTATTCAGCGATGGCTCCTTCTGCTACATTCCACCGGGCGTACGCTGCCCGATGGAGCTGTCCACGTACTTCCGCATCAACCAAGCAGGTACGGGACAATTCGAACGCACACTCATAGTGGCAGACGAGGGCTCATACGTCTCGTACCTGGAAGGCTGCACTGCGCCGCGGCGCGACGAAAACCAGCTCCATGCGGCCGTCGTCGAAATCATCGCTCACAAGGATGCCGAGGTCAAATACTCGACGATCCAGAACTGGTATCCCGGAGATCGCGAAGGTAACGGCGGCGTCTACAACTTTGTGACGAAACGCGGCATCTGCGAGGGAAGTGGGTCAAAGATTTCCTGGACGCAGCTCGAAACGGGCTCATCCATCACATGGAAATACCCAAGCGTAATCCTTAAAGGCGACCACTCCAAAGGCGAATTCTATTCGGTGGCCTTCACGAAAGGACGTCAGCAAGCAGACACCGGCACGAAAATGATCCACCTGGGCAACAACACATCCAGCACGATCATCTCAAAAGGCATATCTGCGGGCCACTCCAACAACAGCTACCGGGGACTCGTAAAAGTCAACAGGAAGGCACGGAACGCGCGGAACTTCTCGCAGTGCGATTCGATGCTCCTCGGCGACCGATGCGGTGCACACACCTTTCCATACCTCGAAATCAACAATCCCACGGCGCAGGTCGAGCACGAAGCTACTACATCGAAGGTCGGCGAAGACCAAATTTTTTACTGCAACCAGCGTGGGATCAGCGAGCAGGACGCCATAAAACTCATCGTGAGCGGCTTCTGCCAGGAAATTCTGGCCAAGCTGCCGATGGAATTCGCCGTCGAAGCCCGAAAGCTGCTCGCCATTGAACTGGAAGGATCCGTCGGATGACATGCACAAGGAGCGACCGTCTGTCGCCGCCGCTGCAAGCTCCACATCTTTCCGTCACACTTAACGGCGCGAAAACGCAACTAATGAATCAACTACTGGTAATTCGCAATCTTCAGGCATCCGTTGACGGCATGCCAATCCTCAAAGGGGTCGATCTGACAGTTCGCGCCGGCGAGCTGCACGCCGTCATGGGCCCCAACGGTAGCGGCAAAAGCACCCTAGCCTCCATCTTGGCTGGGCGCGAGGAATACGATGTAGACGAAGGCACCGTAGAATACCGCGGAGAAAACCTCCTAGACATGGAGGTGGACGAGCGAGCCCGCGAAGGGGTCTTCCTGGCCTTCCAGTATCCAGTTGAGCTGCCCGGCGTGAGTATGATGGGTTTTCTGAAGCAAGCGGTCAATTCGGTTCGCGAGCACCGTGGCAAAGAGCCTCTCAACGCAGCGGGTCTATTGCGGATGGCGCGCGAGAAAGCCGCGCTCATCAAGCTCGATCCCGGGCTAACGAGGCGCTCCGTCAATGAAGGATTCTCCGGTGGCGAGAAAAAGCGCAGTGAGATCTTTCAACTGGCAATGCTCGAGCCCATCTTGGCCATCTTGGACGAAACGGACTCGGGTTTAGACATTGACGCGCTGCGCAGTGTTGCCGACGGTGTCAACCGCCTCCGTACGTCCGAACGCGGATTCGTCATCATCACACACTACCAGCGGCTCCTTAACTACATCGTACCCGACTTCGTGCACGTCATGGTGGACGGTAAGATCGTCAAGAGTGGCGGCAAGGAGCTGGCCCTCGTCCTCGAAGATCGCGGCTACGAATGGGTTCGTGAAGAAACGAGCGCGGTGGCAGCATGAGGATACCAAGTAGCGGTAGACGCCCGGCGGCGTCCACAAAGGTTAGGCCAGAAGACCGATTTCTGGCTGCCTTTGCAAAGCGAAGCACCGGTACGAACGGCTGGCTCGGTGATCTGCGCGCAGAAGCAGCAGAGTGCCTTGCAGCGCATGGATTTCCTACGCGGCGCAGCGAAGCCTGGAAATACACCAACATCGGCAGCGTCTTGCGGCGAGAGTTTTCGTTCGACCTTCCGAACACAGGTGACTCCGCCAATTGGTCGGATATCGCACAGCTGGACGCGCACGAGGCGGCATTTGAAAACGGTCGCTACCTGCCTTCAGCGTCACAGCTCAGTGATCTCCCGCCAGGCGTGCTTGTAATGGGACTCGCCGATGCAGCAGAATCCCATACGTGGCTCGTCCGGCTGCACCTCGGACAAGTTGCAGACGCCAAGCGGTGTTCGTTCGTGGCACTCAACACCCTACTTGGACGGGACGGGGCCTTGGTCTTCGTGCCGAGGGGAACGCAGCTCGAAAAGCCCATACACCTCATCCAACGGATAACGGCCTCCAGGGACACTCTCGTTCAGCCTCGCATCCTGGTCGTAGCCGAGGAAAACGCCCGCGTTACGCTGGTGCAATCGACAGTAGCGGCTGACGCTACATCCTCCTTCACGAATTCGGTGACGGAGGTCTTCGTGGGACGCAACGCATATGTCGCGCGGGTGGACATACAAGCGGGCTCGCCTGACAGAAACGAAGTATCGTCGCTTGACGTCACGCAGCAGACCGGAAGCACCTTTAGCAACCACTCCTTTACGTTAGGTGGCGCTATCGTGCGCAACAACATCAACGTCCTCGCCGACGCGGAGCAGTGCGAGACCTACTTGAATGGCCTGTTTCTGGCAGATGGCTCCACGCACGTCGACAACCACACGCTCGTGGACCACGCCCAACCAAACTGCTTCAGTTCGGAATTCTACAAGGGCATTCTCAATGATCGCGCTACGGGCGTATTCAACGGAAAAGTCCTCGTACGCCAGGATGCTCAGCAGATCAATGCCTATCAGTCGAACAAATCCATCGTGCTCAGCGACACGGCACGCATGTTTTCGAAGCCCGAACTAGAAATCTATGCGGACGACGTAAAATGCAGCCATGGGGCGACAACCGGCGAGTTGGACAAAGAGGCCGTCTTCTACCTAAGAACGCGCGGACTCACCGAAAAGCAAGCACGCGCCTTGATGCTCGTCTCCTTCGCCCGCGAAGTGGTTGACCGCTTGGCCATCGAGCCGGTTCGGGATCTTGTAGATTCTATGGTGACCGAACGTCTCGGCGCATAGGCAGCTGCGCTTCACCATGCACGATCGGACGCCGGCAGCTCCTTCCGATATTCTCGCGCGGATACGGTCAACGTTTCCCGCCCTCCACCAGCGCTTGCCCGGCAACAGGCCACTGGTGTATCTCGACAACGCTGCCTCCACGCTGAAGCCGCAGGCCGTCGTCGACCGGCTGGCGACTTATTATGGGCTCGAGCACAGCAACGTACACCGGGGCGCCCACTATCTGAGCCAGCGTGCAACGGACGCGTACGAGGAGGCCCGGCGTACCGTTGCCCGTTTTATCAACGCCGCACACGAACGCGAAATCATCTTCACGCGCGGCACGACGGAGGCGATCAACCTGGTTGCCTCGGGCTTCGAACACGGACGGCTAGGCAAAGGTGACGAAGTCCTGATTACGGCCATGGAGCACCATTCCAACATGGTGCCTTGGCAGCTGGCTTGCCAGCGAACCGGAGCGCGCTTGCGTGTACTACCTGTGTCGGAGCGTGGCGAGCTCGAACTCGACGCGCTCAACGAGTATCTCGGAGAGCGGACCCGGCTCGTAGCGCTGACATATGTGTCGAACACTCTGGGTACTGTCAATCCGGTTCGCACCATAATCCGCGCAGCCCGGGCACTCGACGTGCCCGTACTGTTGGACGGCGCGCAAGCCGCCCCCCACCTGCGACTCGACATGCAGGAACTAGGCTGCGACTTCTTTGCCTTTTCAGGGCACAAAGTCTTCGGTCCGACTGGCATTGGTATACTCTACGGCACGGAAACCCTTCTTGAAGACCTGCCTCCGTATCAAGGAGGTGGCGACATGATCGAAACTGTAACGCTCGAGAAATCCACGTATGCCGATCTGCCGCAAAAATTCGAGGCGGGAACGCCGCACATAGCCGGTGCAGTCGGGCTTGCGACAGCACTTGACACGCTCTCCAACATCGGCCTCGGTGCCGTGGAAACCTACGAAAACGACCTCCTTCACTACGCCCGGAAACGGCTGCGGAGTGTTGACCAGATACGCCTCGTCGGCGAGGCAGAGAAACACGCAGGAGCAGTGTCATTTCTCCTCGGAGACAACAATCCGTACGACGTAGGCCGACTCCTTGACGAATATGGCATCGCCGTACGCACGGGCCATCATTGCACTATGCCATTGATGAAACTGCTTGGTATCCCTGGCACGGTGCGTGCGTCGTTTGCTCTCTACAACACGCGAGACGAGGTCGATGTCCTGGTCAGTGCCCTCGTAGAGGTCCGCGACCGGCTCTCGAAAAGAAAACCGCGCGCCCGCCCTAAACCGACCAGGGCGACACTCCAAGAACGCCACAAGACGTTCGTTGAGGAATTCGGCCTTTTCGATGAACCCAACGAGAAGCGGGAATTTCTCATGGAGCTCGGCGATTTGCTAGAGCCGTTTCCCAACCGTTGGCGAACGGATGACCACCTCATCCGCGGATGTCAGTCTTCCGTGTGGCTTCACACGCAGTTTTTGGACGGACGCGTTTACTATCATGCCGACAGTAACGCCGCAATAACGAAAGGAATGGTCGCGGTTCTCACACGTTTATTAGAGGGCGAGACTCCCGAAACGATACTTTCGACGAACATTGATGCATACCTCGCCACAATTGGAATTCCCGACCTCATTACGGCCCGCCGCAAAACCGGCTTGGGCGCCATGATCAAACGCATCCAACTGGACGCCCGCGTTCTCGCTCAATCCAGCAACAACCGATGACTCCCGAAATCATCAACGAAGGGTCCAACCCGCATCTCGCCTCCGAGGTCATCGACTCCATCCGGCAGGTCTACGACCCTGAGATTCCCGTCAATGTCTATGACCTGGGACTCATCTACAAAGTGCACATCGACGAGGACGATCGCGTGTTCGTCACCATGACGCTGACGACACCCAACTGTCCAGTCGCCGACAGCCTGCCCAACCAGGTCGAGTCCATCGTCATGCTGACCGACGGCGTCTCGGACGCACGCGTGAAGCTGACCTTCGATCCGCCGTTTACGATCGACATGATGTCGGATGAAGCAAAGTTGGAACTCGGTATGCTGTAGCCGTTCTTTCTCACGTCGGCTACATGCGAAGAATCAGCATGTGACACCCGTGCACACTACTTGAATGCTTCGGCTTTCCGCTCTCGCTGCGATTCTTCTTGCTCTTCCGCTAGCCGAGGCGCACGCACAGAAAGCAACCGTACGCGGTTTCATAACTGACGCATCAGACGGACAGGCACTTCAGGGCGTCAATGTGGGCATCACAGACGCTACCGGCAACTTGCGAGGGTCCGTGACGAACGACGACGGCTTCTTTATCATCATAAGGTTGGCGCCGGGGCAGTACACCCTGCAGGCATCTTTCATCGGATTCGAAACCGCGCTAGACTCTCTCAGTCTCGAACCGGGAGGCACCGTACACCTCGCCATCGCTCTCGAGCCAGGGCTGGCCCTTGAGGAGGTCGTCATCGAGGCTGAACGCGACGGTGGAGCCATGGTGACAGCGGGTCTTCAGACCGTGCGTCCCCGCGACGTCGACCTGGTACCTACGCCGGACGTATCGGGGGATTTAGTAAGCTACCTTACCACAATGCCCGGCGTCATTTCAATCGGCGACCGCGGCGGCCAGGTATTCATTCGCGGCGGTGAGCCATCCCACAACCTGGCCCTTATGGACGGGATGCACATCTATCAGCCCTTTCACATTCTGGGCTTTTATTCCGCCTTTTCGTCCGAAATCCTCCGCAACGCAGACATCTATGCTGGAGGCTTCAGTACGAAGTACTCGGGGCGCATGTCGTCAGTCATTGACGTGTACACGCGTAACGGCAACAGCCAACAAATGCGGCGGACGATTTCTCTGGCCCCATTCGTCAGCATGGGGATTCTTGAGGGTCCGCTCAAAAAGGGCACACTCTCCTATCTCTTCAGCGGGCGTGCCTCTACGGTCGAACGCGTCGCTTCCGGCTATGTCGATCAGCCATTGCCGTACACCTTCGGCGACTTTTTCGGCAAGCTCCACGCAGTGATCAACGCAAACCACCAGATCTCCGTCAGTGCGATTCACACATATGACCGTGGAACACTCGATGCCGACGTAGCGAACGTCGATCTGATCCGGTGGAACAACACAGCTTATGGGTTGCGATATCTGATATCGCCGTCGTCGCTGCCCATCCTCGGCGAGGTGCTCTTTTCCATCTCCGACCTCGACATGCGGCTGGGCCCCAGGGACGAACCCATCCGCTCGTCGACCATCAACGGCTTTAACCTCGCCGTCAACATCACCAATTTTGGAGAACGTACAACCGTTGACTGGGGCTTTTTTCTGCGGGGTCCACACCTTTCGGCCGCGCTGGGTGGGCTGTACCAGAATTTTGATTTTACGGACGACCGTATTACGGCAACCGGCGGCTACTTCGAGCCCGAAGTGCAGATTACACCCGAAGTCAAGGTGCGAAGTGGCCTGGTCGTCCAGTTCCTCGGAGATCAAGGACTGTATCTGGAACCCCGGCTCCGCCTGTCGTGGGAACGAGGCATCCATAACGTGAGTGCTGCGGGTGGTCTCTACCGCCAGGAGGCCGTCGGACTCAATGACCGTCGTGACGCGACGAACGTATTTACCGTATGGGCCGGCTCGCCGACGGGAAGCCTTCCCAAAGCTATTCACGCACTTGCAGGCTACCGGGCCGCACCCGTGGACTGGCTGCGGCTCTCTGCCGAGGCCTTTTACAAGGACCTCTCCAGTCTTTTTATAGCTGAATGGACGGCCTCCCCGCGTTTCACT
This sequence comes from Rhodothermales bacterium, assembly GCA_012267425.1. Classification (GTDB taxonomy): domain Bacteria; phylum Bacteroidota; class Rhodothermia; order Rhodothermales; family Bin80; genus Plut-88865. The sequence continues at coordinate 5,889 of JAAXGO010000165.1, read as the reverse complement.
ACCCGTCTGCAGGAAGCGTCCGGATCCGCCGTGGGGCTGGATCTGCGCCTGGAAGTCCAGCGAAGGTCCTTTTACGGGTTCATCAACTACGGACTCTCATCGGTGAAGTACAACGCGATGCAGGAGACGCTGCCCGTCTGGTTTGGTACCGACACGGTACGGTTCCGCCCTCCACACGACCGCCGGCATCAGCTCAACGCACTGGCACGCCTCTCGTTGGAAGGTTTTGACATCAGTGCACGCTGGAATATCGGCTCAGGCCTGCCTTACAGCAGAGTACGCGGATTCGACAGATTTGTGCTTATGGACGGGCCGGTTGACATCCGCGAAGAGTCCGGAGAACCCCGTGTCATCTACGATCGCCCCTTTGAAGGCATCCTTCCTGCCTATCACCGGCTCGACGTATCTGTGGAGAGGAGCTTCAACTACGGCGACGATTCTCATATCACGCTGCAGGCAGGCGTTATTAATGCCTACGACCAATCAAACCTGTTCGCGCTAGATACCTTTACCCTGCGCCGAAGCAATCAGCTTCCACTGGTTCCCACCATGGGAATCAAATTCGAATTCTAATGCACCGTTTTCGTCGAGCGATTCTTGCTGCGTACCTACTGGTAATCTTCCTGGTGGTGCATGCTGGCTGCGATCAGACCATCAACCCTATCATTGGAGAAAATCGCCCGTTCACACTATGGGGCTACCTTGATGCTAAGTCGGACACGCAATGGGTCAGAGTATTTGCCATCAGCAGCGAGCTCGGAGTGGATCGCAGCGGGCCGATCGATGCCGTAGTCAGGTCATTTGATCTAGAGACCGGCGAACTGCAGGAGTGGACAGCCACAAAGGTCGAATATGCGGACTCTACGATAGGAGACGTGTTCTTCGCAGCCTTTCGCCCTGCGTTCGACCGCAAGTATAGACTCGAAGCCATCCGGTCCGACGGACAGACGTCAAGCGCCGAAGTGACCATTCCTCCGGAAGTCCGCGTAGAACTTGTCGACGAGAGAACGCGCATCCAAATTCCCGCGGTCATCCACGGAAAGCCACCCAGCCTCGTCCAGGTACAAGTTGTCTACGACGCCATAACGCTTCCTCCAGTCAATCCGTGGCCACCCGGCTCACGCACGCCTGAACCCGTCCGCATCAAGGTGGCAGTTCCCTACGACAATCTGATCGAGCCGACTCCCGACGGTTGGAAAATGGAGATAAACCAACGGGAGGACTTTTCCGTCGTACAAAACACCTTCGAATTGAATTGCCTACGGACCGATCTCATCGCACTGCGCCGAGTCGAATTACGCTTTCTTGCCGCTGACGCGCAGTGGCAGCCGCCCGAGGGGTCGTTCGACCCAAATCTGCTCATCGAGCCGGCGGCTTTTTCCAATGTAGAGAACGGATTCGGATATTTCGGCGGTGGCTACGTGGTCAGCGAGCGCTGGACGCCCACCGAAACCGTGATGCGTACAATCGGATACCGCGTAAATGGTCCGTGTCCGCTCATGCCGGTGAACATACCGGAATGCCAGGTGCCTCCAGAGCCATGCCTCAAAGGCGACGGCAACTAATCCGAATAGCCAACGCCGAGTTCGTCCAGTACGGCTTGCGGGCATGACCGGAGCGCTCTCCGATTTTGATGCCTGGTGTGATATCGGGCAGGGGTGGAATGTGCACTTCCATCCCACCCATCCTTGGGGGGGGGCTCCGGGTCCAACGGTCCTTGCAGGAAGCCCAGCGGGCGGCTCCGGGACACGGGCATCCAGAGCCTGGCGGTGTAACACTACCGGGATCTACGGGCCGTAGGATCGCCTACCCGCGGTCATCTGCGCCATGCTCAGAACCCAGACCTGCTACCGACCTCCACGTCCGGCGGAGGACCATGTGACCTGATCTCCCCTTTCAGCGCGGACCAACGGCGCGGGCCATATCCGCGGGGGGAAGAGGGGGCCCGACCCTCCGCCAGCCTCTCCGGGGAACACGCGGAATGTGGCCACGGAGAGTAGGCTGGGAGATCGACCGTGGCTCCGAGCGCGTTCTCGCACTCGCCTGTGCGATGCGAAGCCAACGACCCACCAGGGCCCGAGCCTGTCCGCATTCCCGAGGGGTGGTACAGCCCCGCCTTCAAAACGTTGACAAAAGGTGGGGAGTCCCCCGGTCCGAGGGCCTGGTACGGGGGCGGGTGCGTTTGCGCACTGCTGTCCCCCAACTCGGGTCGCTCCCAGACCAGCGATCCGTGCGGAAAGGCCATCAACTCGCCGCTGAAGCGGTCGGGAATCCAACCGCGCATCGGCGGGGCACCCTACGTCTGAGGCTTCGCGATTGCGTTTCGTGGCGCATCGTCAAATCTGCGGTGCCATCAAGGCATGTGCCTTGGGCAGAAACCGGGTCATCAACTCCGAGAAGTGCCGGTAGTGGTCATCCCAGGACATCGCTTCGAAGTCGCCCGGGTTCGCTTGGATGTTCCCCTCCAGCCTGCGCGCGCACAGCGCCTCGGCCACGACCTCGGCCAGAAGCACGCGGAAATGGAGTTTGTCCTGACCCGGGTAGCGCTCCGCCCTGGAGCCGAGATACCGATTCAGCGACGGATGGCGTGCCCCGATCTCCAGTACGTTCTTGTTCCAGTGGTAGCGGAGCGCACCGTGATCCACGTCCTCCAGTTTGATCACGATGCCCGCTCCAGCCGGGGGCAGGGCGCGGATCTCGGTCTCGGCCTCCTCGTCTCCGAGTCGGGCGACGAGCTTCGCGGGCGCGGCTTCGTCGTCTCGAACCGTCACCGCGAGCTTGGCCACGGCGATCCCCAAGCCCGCCTTGAGGAGCATCCTTCTGGACCCGGTGATCCGGAATTCGTCCGATGCCAGAGTAAGCTCGAAGTCGCGACCCGCCGAGCGGACGAGCGCGATCGGCGCCAGCAGCCGGATTTGCCTCCGCGAGCCACCTCGGATGCGGTAGCGTGGGCGCTCGAACTTGAGCCCCGCAAGGTCCGAGTACCTCTCCGCCTCGGAGGCCAGCACGGCGATTATCGACTCTGCTCTGATCGGACCCACACGGACCTCCAGTCCCGTCGCCGGGGTGGCCTCCAGCGCCTTGACCGACCACGCGGCGCGCAGAACTCCGTCCTGTGCCGCAAGCAGTTCAAGCGGAACTTCGGCGCGGACGGTGCGAATCTCATCCGTCAGACACTCCACCTGCACCGGCATCCCCTCCCCGATTTCGGGAAACGCTTCGGTCCGAACGGTCAGCCAGCAGCCAAGGGAGTGACCGCGCACGATCTGCGCGTACTGTGGGCTGAGCACATAGCCTTGGATCTGGAAGCGACTCCCGGTCTGCCTGCCCTTCGAGTCGCGCGAAACATCCTCGTCCGAGAAGTCCTCCATGAACTGGTTCGCGGCCTTCTCAAGCGCGTTGAGACGCTTCCGGGTCTGCTGGCTCTCGATGCTGCGGGCGCGTTCCCGCTGCACACGCTTGCGCTCCTCCTCGACTAGGGGCCGAAGCAGCACGAGCGCCCTGCCGTACAGCGCATCGACAAACGGGTGGTCGGGCGTCAGCCCCGACTTGCGCGAAGGGTCCAGGATGGGAACCGGATTCTCGGCCGGATGCTGCTCGCCCCGCGCCTGTCGTTCGTCGTATTCGTTCCACAGGTCGTCAATCGCCTCGCAGGTGAGACGGCCATAGAACCAAAGTGCATTCGAGTCCCATTCGAGACTCCGGTCGAAGAGCGTGGCCTCATGGATAGCATGCCGGGACTTGACTAGGATGCCGCCCAGCCTGAACCGGTCCCGGCCCGACTTGAGCTGCTTTCTCGCCCGGAAGACAAGCAGCTTGGCCTTCGCGCCCGGATAGCCCGGAATGGCGAAGGTCTTGGAAACGCGCTTGCGTCCAGCGGGCCGGGCAAGACTGACTGGCCGGTACCTTGAGTTGCGGAGCCCCTTGACCAGAAGCGTGGTCTTCCCCTGCCGGACGATGTCTCGCAAGCGCACAAGCGCGGCGACCTTGCGAACGAGTGTGTCAACCTTCGGGATTCGGTGGGCTGGCTCGATCTCAATCGTCACAAGGGTCCCGGTTCCCTCCGCGATGGCCAGCCGCTTCCGAAGCTGCAGCGTCACCTCCCGCGCATCGTCCGCTTCGTACTCCAGATTCGGATAAATCCGGCAGGTGTGCATCCATCCGTCGCCAGCGATCGACTCGAAGTTGACCGTGCCGAGCGCCGCGATGTCCTTGGCTCCGCGCGAGTTGGTGCCCCGCACCGCGTGCCCCGCTTCGAGGCCGCTGACGCGACCGCCGATGCGTCCGAGCTTCCGGTTCATCTGATCGGTGGTCATTCCATCGGCGAAGTCGCGGACCCGCAGGATCGAGGGCCGGCCCTTGCCCTGCCTGCCAAGTTCGATCTCCACCCTGCCCCTGGTCCCCAGAATCTGATACCGATCATCGGCGTTCGTGACCAATTCGACGATCGCGTCGTACACGTCCCGGATGGCCAACCGAGCATCCTGCACGATGCGGCGCGACTCGATCTCCAAGGGCCTTCGCTTAACCGCGGCCATTTCTTCAAGGTACGGTCGTCGGAGACGGTGGAGAACAACCAGCAACAGCCCTTAGATTTGGTGGCCCGGCAAGGAGCCAGTTATACAAATAGCAAGAGGTGTATGATAACGGTGTTCGTGTACAACTGACGGCCAAATAAGCGTGTGCAACCACGGTCTGGGCTCCAGAGGCCGAAAATACGCCCGATTTGACGAAGAAACTGAAGTTTATAGTACGTGCTCAGGCTAACTGGCGCAGGATATCGGGTGAAAGTCTCGTCGGGAGAAGGGGGTAGCCGCCCACTCCCGCCGCGAGCCTTCGCCGAGTCCCGCGAGGGGCCCGGCGAAGCGTCAGTAGCAGATTAGCCCGAACTAGAACCGTGGCATGGTGAAGAGGCCGTGAATAACCTCTCTCAGAACCAGATAAACAAGGTATTTCTCAGTGCCTCTCCTGGGGGACAATCTTGTTTTGTGAAGAAAACGATTCCACGACCCTGCGAAAGGAAGGCATCGGCAATGAAAAACCCTACGTAATGTAGGGTCTGATACCAAATGCCTCGTATTGCTCGATATGGGCGTTCTGGTACTTTCCCGGCGGGCTCGACGTATATTGTCGCCCGCATTTCAAACGCACCAACGTCAAAGAGGCACCGCAACATGGACTCTCGCGAAACCGGAAAGGTCAAGTGGTTCAATCCGGAAAAAGGCTACGGCTTCATCGAACGTGACGCCGGTGGGGACGTTTTCGTCCACCACTCGGAGATTCGCATCTCAGGCTTCCGCACTCTAGAAGAAAACCAGCGGGTCGAATTCACGGTAACCCGCGGCCAGAAAGGCAATCAGGCGCAGGACGTCGATCCCACCTAGCACGCCGTGCCACCAAATGGCCGAGACCTGGGGGACTCAGTGTCCTCCGGGTCTTTTTTTTGCCTAGCCTTCCGTACAACCTGCGCCACACCAACGGTAAAAAGCGGCACTGCGAAGAGCAGCAGAAAGCCGTATGCCAGCGCGCCATAGCCCTTGGCTACGAGGGCTACGAGACCGAAACGCGAAAGCAGTGCAGCCACTAGAAGAACGCCAGCGGTTACGATACCGGTCTGAAAGCGCGTAAGTGGCTTGCGGCCCGCCTCCTCGAGGTTGGAATCAACACGTCGCAGTACAGCGTGGATCATGCCAGTGCCGGTCTCTACGAGCGTCCAGAGTATCACGACCGCGTAAACTGCAACCAGGGCCGCCCCACCCGCCCGCCGGAGCATGATAAGCCACGGTACCTCGGCGCCCAAAACGTCTTCGCCCGGATAATGGCCAAGCACGGCAAGATACGTGAGCACGAAGGGCACCGTGGACAGGATTCCAGTGACCAGACTTGCAA
>JAAXGO010000164.1 GCA_012267425.1 Rhodothermales bacterium | reverse complement strand
GCAGGTCGTCGGTTCGAGTCCGACCCGTGGCTCCATTCGTTTTCAATAACTTCACTACCCTGAAGTTATCCTTTACATACGTTTTCTGGCTTTCTCGCACCCTCAGCCGGTCGAGATGCGGCAAGCCTGCATTTCTCACCACGTGGCGAGACGAAGTGCGTGAGAGGGCCGTCAGGACGAGGCGCGAGCCGCGCGGAGGAAAAAGGAGCGCGCAGGCGTACTTGCTAAATCGCCTCCTTCACCCCTCGGGTCAAGAAACACGGCCTTTACCGTTCACAGGCCGTCAAATATTTCTTTGGAGCGAACCAGCCCTGTGCCCATGGTTTTCACGAATCACGAGACACGAAATACGAATCACGGCCTTTTTTTCGCGTGCTTCGACCGTCGGGTGGTGAGAAAGGCAGGCTACGGAAAGAAGACGAGCTTGATCAGCAGGCCGACGATGACGGGACCAAAGCTGAAGACCGCGAACTTGAGAACGGCGATGTCTTGCTTCAATTCGGACTTCACGTCGGAGATGTTCTGCTTCACATCGGCGAGGTCCTGCTTCAATTCGGACCTTACATCAGCGAGGTCCTGCTTCAATTCGGACTTCACGTCGGCGATGTTCTGCTTCAATTCGGCGATGTCCTGCTTCAATTCGGACTTCACCTCGGCGAGGTCCTGCTTGGCGGCGATCCTTTCGGTGACAGGGATGGCGGCGGCCGCGGCCTTGGCCTTGGCCTCGTCGGCCCCCGCGCTGATGAGCGCTTCGTAGACTTCGGTGACCATGATGCTCATCGCCCTCAATCTAGCACGGAGGGTTTGCCGGCAACAATAATCTTTGCCGACAGCCCGGTTACTCCTGACCTGCACTTCTCACCACGTGGCGAGGCGAAGTGCGTGAGAGGGCCGTCAGGACGAGGCGCGAGCCGCGCGGAGGAAAAAGGAGCGTGCAGGCGTACTTGCTAAATCGCCTCCTTCACCCCTCGGGTCAAGAAACACGGCCGTTACCGTTCACAGGCCGTCAAACATTTCTTTGGAGCGAACCAGTCCCCGCCTATGGTTTTCACGAATCACGAGACACGAAACACGAATCACGGCCTTTTTCGCGTGCTTCGACCGTCGGGTGGTAAGAAATGCAGGCTAAGCG